>NZ_JRKB01000107.1:0-2989 GCF_000800945.1 Plesiomonas sp. ZOR0011 | reverse complement strand
CTCAGGCAGAGATTAAGCGGTTGCAAAAAGAGCTGAAGCGAGCCACCGAAGAACGTGACATTCTAAAAAAAGCCGCGGCGTACTTCGCAAAGCTGTCCGACTAAGATACGACTTCATTAAAGAACACTGCGACAGCTGGCCGGTGCGTTGGCTTTGTAACATGTTGGATGTGCATCCCAGTGGATACTATTCGTGGAGTAAGTCATCGCTTTCGAAACGCGATAAGACAAACCGAAGGCTAATGGGATTGATTAAGCAGTTATGGCTGGAGTCTGGTTGTGTGTATGGCTACCGGAAAGTTCATTCTGACTTACGTGATCTCGGCGAATCCTGTGGCATTAACCGGGTATACCGGTTGATGCGATCCGCAGGGTTGAAAGCACGGGTTGGTTATCGGAGGCCTAGGTATCGCCAGGGTGACAGCCATGTCATCACACCAAACCGCTTGCAGCGGCAGTTTAATCCGTTAGTGCCTGACGAGGTGTGGGTCACCGATATTACTTATATCCGTACACATGAGGGCTGGCTTTATCTAGCCGTCGTGGTGGATTTATTCTCACGTAAAGTCGTTGGTTGGTCGATGCATTCTCAAATGAGCAAAGACATTGTATTAAACGCATTACTGATGGCTGTGTGGCGACGACAACCGAAAAAGCAGGTAATGGTTCATTCCGACCAAGGGAGTCAATACACCAGCCATGACTGGCAGACATTCCTTAAAATTCATGGCCTGCAAGGCAGCATGAGCAGACGCGGAAACTGTCATGACAATGCTGTGGCAGAAAGCTTTTTTCAGCTGCTAAAGCGAGAACGGATCAAACGAAAAATCTATTCGACACGAGATGAAGCGCGAAGTGATGTGTTTGATTACATAGAAATGTTCTACAACAGTAAACGGAAACATGGTTCCAATAATCTACTGTCGCCGGTAGAGTATGAAAACAGTTACCAAGAACGGCTGGGATGTGTCTAGTTTATTGGTGGCGATTCAATTTTCACTATGAGTTGGTTTAAGTGATTAAGGTGGTATGCGGCGGCTTTGGTATTGCGTTGCACACCCCTTAACAGGGCGTTAAAGATATAATATTTCTCATTCGCCGTAGTACCCTACTACGGCAACATATCGATTTGTACATTCGCCGCAAATGATAATTAAATATCTTTCCTGATAACATTTAGCTAAGGGGCATAGCGTAGCACGCCTGCGTGCGCAGCGGTTTGAAATGGGCATAAAATTCACAAAGTGAATGCCCATTTCAAAATGTCCCTGCTTGAGCTTCTTGTTATCACGGAACCAATGTTTGAAAAACAACGCGTGTCTAAACATCCAACACATGAACTAACTCTACTTCTACAGCAAAACCTCACATGCAACACAGTACCGTTTGTTACATTAGGTGACGCAGAATACATGTCACGTTACTATACGGGAGGTTTCCGCTTAATAACGCGGTTAGTTTCGAGGAAAATATATGTACACAGATGAAGAGAATCAAATGATTCAGACCTACATGTCATTTAAGTTCTTACTTGAACTACATAACTTAGAGTTCGTAAAAACTAAAGACTATAGCGAACTTCACTTTAAAGATTCGTTTGTTCATGAGCAAATGAAATCTATGGGTATTATGAATCAAGGTATGATTCCGCCTATTATGTATATGATGTTAGTTATGCCAAGGGAGCTTCTTAGCAATCAGTTCTCTAATGAATATAAAAAAATCAACTCATTCATCTCATCGCTTAACTTAAATGCTACAAGTAGCTATCAAAGTGATGCTATAGAGATAAACTATATAAGACATATGAGAAATGCCATCTCTCACATGAATGTCACTTATGATAAGACTGGTGCAATATTTAAAGATGCTAATAATAAACAAGAGCAGTTTAGCATGAACGTTGACTATCAAAACTTGGGGGTAATTATTGAAAAGTTAAGTGAGATTTATACCATATATATCGAAGATATCAAAATAAAACAAAAAACTAACAAGTACCTCAAGAGGGACTAACAACTCGCGATGTTATCAGTCCCATTGAACCACAGTGTTATAGTTGTTGTATTTGAGTTTTTGGTAATGCGTTGCTAGCCCCTTCGACGTGCGTTAAAGATATAATATTACCTACTCGCCGTAGTACCCTACTACGGCAATATTACGATTTTTCATGCGCCGAAAATACTAATTAAATGCACTTCCTGATAACTTCTAACTAAGGGGCATAACGGAGCATGCTTGCATGCGCAGTGGTTTGAAATGGGCGCAAAATTCGCGCAGCGAATGCCCATTTCAAAATGTCCCTGTTGAGTTTTTTGTTAGCTGAAACCCCAAGGTAGCTAAAAACACTAGACTTGCCGCCCCACTAAACAACCTTAAGTAAGAACAATAGAGCTTGGCGAGCATTGTACTGGGCCTATTCTATTCGCAATGATGCACGTGACTCGACCATTCGCCTTCAATTGTGCAAAAGAACGCTGATTTCGTGCAGCTAAACACCATGCAAACAAGAGGAAAGAATACGATTTTGCAGTTGTAGCAAAGCTTGCTATGCCAAAACTCTCAGTTGCAGCCGCACCCGCTGACTGGAAAGAAAACAGGATTACATTAGCTTACACCGCAGACTCTTCAACGTGACCGCTCACCAACAATGCACAGGATTGGAAAGAATACTGACTTACCGTGAACACTGAAGATACATCGGCAACTTGGCCAGATTACACCGAATAGGCTACTGGAAAGAATACGACATTTACGTAAACGGTTAAGTAGCCAAGGCAACTCACTCATTAGACGCAACAGCTAAATCGAAGAACAAATACAATTGAGCCGTGAAAATTCACTATGCTAAGTGCTCAGATTTAACCCACAAAAGCTAATTAAATTCGCCTTTCAGCTAACATTTAATTAAGGAGCATAACGGAGCACGCTTGCGTGCGCAGTGGTTTGAAATGAGCGTAAAATTCGCGCAGCGAATGCTCATTTCAAAA
>NZ_JRKB01000106.1:0-2413 GCF_000800945.1 Plesiomonas sp. ZOR0011 | reverse complement strand
CAGTCGCCAGTGTGCTCGGTGGTTTTGCCGGTCTAGCAAGCCAATACCAAGTGCCGGATGTGGATGATGTCATGCCGCACGTCGAGGCGAGTTATACCTTTGCTGCGGATAAACATCAGGCGGTGAGTCTCTCTGCGGGTTACCAAGATATCGGTTTTGGCAGTGGGGAAGGCAATGTGGGCTTGACTTATCGCGTGGCATTTTAGGTTGTTAGGCAATAGCTACTCTGATGGATGAAAAGCTGACGATTCAGTTTTTACTGTATTGGTATTGAACGTGGATTTTCATACAGAGCAAACCTTGCAACATAAAAATAGATATGAATGGTGTTTTTTAGCTGCAAAAAAATACACAGAGATTATTAAAATGAAAATTAATGTGATGTATATGCTGACCGGTTTTGCTGCATTATCATTGAGTATCAGTGCTTTTGCCGCAAGACCATCATCAGGGAGTGATGGTTTATTAAATAATTTTGATAACGATGGGATCGTGGATCTAGGCGGAAATCCCTATTCAGATATGTTGGCATTATCGTCGTCAGGAAACATTGCGGTCGGATTCATTGCGACGCCAGCCAATAATAATCAAGCAGGTGCTTGGACCGTATCTCATGGGCTTATTGCTTTACCTATCCCTTTTGCTCAAACAGAGGGGATGAGTAATGCTCAGGGCGTCAGTAGTGATGGAAGGTATATTGTTGGTTATGTTATGCCGGAGAACTCATCATTAATGCAGGGGGTTTTGTGGACAGATGCATCAAAATTAACTTATTTAACGCCTCTGGCTCCCGGTGCTGATTATTATGCAAATGGCATTAGCGCGGACGGAAGTATCGTCGTGGGTACTGCATCCGATCAGCATAACAATGAACACGCCGTATATTGGGATCGTGCAGCTAATACTATTCATGATTTAGGTTCGCTTAATCACTCTTCTAGTCAGTTTTCTAATGCGATAGCCGCTAATCATGATGGTTCAGTGATTGTGGGAAGTAGTACTAATGATGCGGGAATGACTCAAGGTTTTCGTTGGACTGCAAAAACGGGCATAGTTGAATTACCGTCATTGAGTGGAACTTCACAGGCAAAGGGTATTAGCGATACAGGACGAATTATTGGTTCATCTATTAACGCAAAGAATGAGAATCGTGCTGTCTACTGGGAAGATAATCAGATTAAAGATTTAGGAACATTACGTACGGATAATAGAGGTTACAGTTCAGCGCAAGATATTAGTGCGACTGGTAAAGTGATCGTGGGGTCAGCTGATAGCGACACACAACGCACCGGCTTTATATGGAAAGAAGGGGCCGGGATGTACTCGGTTAATGAGTGGCTAAAATATGCGCATGTGCAAGCGAATAGTATGTCGGTGAAGTCGGTTAATGCGATTTCTGCGGATAGTCAAACTATTGCAGGCCAACTCACTAACGGTCATGGGTATGTCGCCCATTTAATCGAGTTAAATGCACCGTCCGATGTTAATCCATCCAATCCTAAACCCGATCCCGAATTACCTAAGCCAGAGCAACCTAAACCAGAGCAACCTAAACCAGAGCAACCTAAACCAGAGCAGCCAAAACCAGAGCAGCCAAAACCAGAACAACCTAAGCCAGAGCAACCGAAACCAGAGCCTGAACATCCTAGCGATCACCATGTGGTTAAGCCGGGTTATCACGCTAGTGGTATCGTCGAAACGCGGCAGGTGGTGTCCTCCTTGTACTTTGTACAACGTAATTTAGAGGTGCAGCGTCAGTTACTGGATGTGGCCGCGTCACAGGCCGATTGCGCCAGTTTTGGCGCCGATGGGATGTGCGTCAAAGCGCAGGCCGATTTACGTTTCCGAGGTGGTGAGGTGCAATACCGAGTGCCGGCCGCTAGTCTGACCGTTGCCTACCAATTTTATCCGCAGTGGCGCTTAGGGTTATCGGCCATGGCTGCGGATATGCACATTAAAGATGCCAATGGTGGCCGTATTACACAGCAAGCACCGGCCTTTACCCTGTTTACCGGCTACGGTAATGCGGGCGAAGCAGGATGGAAAGCCTATGCCGGTGTCACCTTGCTGAATGCGGGGATGGATATTGAACGGGCCTACCACAATGGCGATGCCCGCGAAATCGGTTATGGCCATACTCGCACCCGTGCCTATGATGTTAATTTCAGTGGCGGTTATACCTTCACACCGTACGCCCATGTACAACTGACCCCGTATCTTGCTGTGGGCTACCACTCTTTGCGTTGGAATGGTTATGACGAAGCTGACAATTCCGTCTTTGCGGCTCACTTTGATGGGCTACGTAGCAAAGTCACCTCGGCTGCTCTTGGGGTTGCCACGCAGTGGCAGGTCAGCGCGCGCTCTTCACTGGGCTTGGATATCAGCGTCGAGAAAAATATCAAGCAACACAACA
>NZ_JRKB01000105.1:0-970 GCF_000800945.1 Plesiomonas sp. ZOR0011 | reverse complement strand
AGTAATTGGTCGCTTTCTGCACCCAAATACAGTACGTGTTGCGTTAATTGCTTCTAATTGTCAATCCGGTGTGTGGCGTTCAGCTACCAAATCGACAGGAATAAGTAAAATCAGAGCGGTTCCATGGGAAGGGGTTGCACAGTCTGACGGATACTTAACCATCTATAGCGACACCACTAATATCACTATGCAGATAGTCATAGACGGAGTTCTAGCATGTATGACCAAGGGGCCTGACTCATGCAGTTCATTAGTTAAGAAGGGGGAACATTATAAAGTATATCCTTCGAGAAATATTTTATGGCGCGATATATAGCCATCTATCATGTTGTCGATCCGGTGTGTGAACTAACGTTGGTGGCGGTACTCCGCGAGTGCAATCATTTTGGCTGGACAACTCAACAACTCTTGGAAAATGGGACTTTTGCTACATCAGCTTGATTCGCGACATTGGAGCGGTAAAAGTTGATGTTCAAGTCTGGGAGTCAGGAGGTATCTGGTATGGTTCTCGACGTGGATATACGGAAGGAGCAAACGCAATCTGTGTTTCATACCATTGAAAAATATATAAATATTTACATTGATGCCTTAATCACATCCATTTTTATGGCGGTGATTAAGGCACATCCTATGAGGCTAGTAAGTAGCAATAGATAACAAAGCTCAATTGGATTAATTAATCCAAATTACTGCCTCACAATCCCATGAATACATACCTGTTGTGCGATAGTGTGAACCAGCCCAGGTGACCCAACCGGCTCTAGTGCCTACTCGAGGGCCAGTATCAATACCGACAGTGCAAAAAGCCATTCCGCTATCTCTGTTGCAATACGTCTTAAATCCACATGTGCTGCCTGGTTTTCCGGTGTTGAAGTCAGAGCCGCTGTTCGATCTCCACACACCGGATTGACAATTAGAAGCAATTAACGCAACACGTACTGTATTTGGGTGCAGAAAGCGACCAATTACT
>NZ_JRKB01000104.1:0-1151 GCF_000800945.1 Plesiomonas sp. ZOR0011 | reverse complement strand
ACGCCCGCACCTACAGTACGGCCACCTTCACGGATAGCGAAGCGCAAGCCTTCGTCCATCGCGATTGGTGCAATCAGGGTAACAACCATTTGGATGTTGTCACCTGGCATTACCATCTCTACGCCTTCTGGCAGTTCGATGGTACCGGTCACGTCAGTTGTACGGAAGTAGAACTGTGGACGGTAGCCTTTGAAGAATGGAGTGTGACGACCACCTTCATCTTTGGACAGAATATAAACTTCTGCTACAAAGTTGGTGTGTGGGTTGATTGAGCCTGGCTTAGCCAGAACCTGACCACGCTCTACGTCATCACGCTTGGTACCACGCAGCAGAACACCTACGTTCTCGCCCGCACGACCTTCGTCCAGCAGCTTACGGAACATTTCAACGCCAGTACAAGTAGTCTTGGTAGTCTCTTTGATACCAACGATTTCTACTTCTTCACCAACTTTGATGATACCGCGCTCTACACGACCAGTTACTACAGTACCACGGCCGGAGATAGAGAATACGTCTTCGATTGGCAGCAGGAATGGCTTGTCGATAGCACGCTCTGGCTCAGGGATGTAGCTGTCCAGGTAGCCTGCCAGTTCAACAATCTTCTCTTCCCACTGAGCATCGCCTTCCAGCGCTTTCAGTGCAGAACCGCGAACAACTGGAGTGTCGTCGCCTGGGAAGTCGTACTGAGACAGCAGCTCACGCACTTCCATTTCTACCAGTTCCAGCAGCTCTTCGTCATCAACCATGTCACACTTGTTCAGGAACACGATGATGTAAGGAACGCCTACCTGACGACCCAGCAGGATGTGCTCACGAGTCTGAGGCATTGGGCCGTCAGTCGCAGCTACTACCAGGATAGCGCCGTCCATCTGAGCAGCACCAGTGATCATGTTCTTCACGTAGTCGGCGTGACCTGGGCAGTCAACGTGCGCGTAGTGACGAGTTGGGGTGTCGTACTCTACGTGAGAAGTGTTGATGGTGATACCACGAGCTTTTTCTTCTGGCGCGTTATCGATCTGATCGAATGCACGAGCCTGACCACCGTATACTTTAGACAGTACGGTAGTGATAGCTGCAGTCAGGGTAGTTTTACCGTGGTCAACGTGGCCGATAGTACCAACGTTAACGTGCGGTTTAGTACGTTCAAATTT
>NZ_JRKB01000011.1:0-3744 GCF_000800945.1 Plesiomonas sp. ZOR0011 | reverse complement strand
AAGGGGCGCTAACGCCCCCTTTACCCCAGTTGGCCGCCATTAAAAACTGCCTCTTGGGAGGCACTTTTCAATGTCAGCTTTACGGTGACTTATGGGCCAATTTAGGAAACTTACCGACGACGAGATCCGTGCTTTGCGAGAAGACATGCGCCGAGCGGGTGAATGGGCAAAGCAAGAGCTGAAGCGGAGTAACGATGAGCGTAACCAGAACCAAGATCATCAAGATAAGGGCCACGGATGATGAGTACGCCGAACTGGTGGCCCGTAGCACGAAACCGAAGTTAGCCGAATGGATGCGGGATACCTGTCTTGGTGCTGAAACCCGATCAACGAAATCGGCTAAGACACCCCGTATCGACCCCGCGTTGCTGCGGCAGCTTTCCGGCTTAGGGAACAACCTAAACCAGATAGCCCGAGCCATTAACAGCCATGAATGGAAGCCCATCGACCGTATCCAGATAGTCGCAGCATTAACCACCATTCAGCGCGAACTGGCGCGGCTCAAGGCCGAGAATAGCCATGATCGTTAAGTTTCATGCCCGTGGTGTCGGTGGCGGCAGCGGTCCCGTGGATTATCTGCTGGGCAAAAATCGAGATCGGGAAGGGGCAACGCTTGACCGTGGCAACCCTGACGACATCAAAGCCCTGATTGATAGCAGCCCTTACGCCAAGAAATACACCTCTGGCGTGCTCTCCTTTGAAGAAGCTGATCTCGACCGTGCCACCAAAGACAAACTGATGACCAGTTTTGAAAAAGCGTTACTCCCCGGCTTAGATGCGGATCAGTACGCCTGTTTGTGGGTCGAGCACAAAGACAAAGGGCGTTTAGAGCTGAATTTTGTCGTCCCGAACATCGAATTAACCAGTGGAAAGCGGTTACAGCCCTATTTTGACCGAGCAGATCGGCCCCGAATTGACGCATGGAAAACGGGCATGAACGCCAGCCTATCCTTGCTCGACCCGAATGACCCGATGAAGAAGCGCGAGCTAGTGACACCGCGCAACCTGCCGCCTATCAAGCAGGAAGCCGCTCGAGTCATCACCGACAGCCTGCTAAGGCTGGCTGAACTCGGGACGATAAAAGATCGCAGTGATGTCGTGCAGAGCTTAGAGCACGCAGGTTTCACCGTTTGTCGGCAGACCAAAAGCAGCATTTCGATAGCTGATCCGGATGGTGGCCGTAATATCCGGTTAAAGGGAATGATTTATGAGCAAAATTTTCGATTTGGCCCAGAGCTTCGAGGAGAAATCGAAGCAGCAAGTGAACGATACCGAAAAACGTCTAGCGACCGCACTCGAGACGCACGAAACGTTTATCAGCACTGCTTTAGGCACAAGCGAGACGATAATCAGCGACGCTATAAACGCCCAGAATCGTCGTATACGGGCCTTACTGTTAAAAACATGGCTCTGGATGGGCCTCAGCCTGATCGCCATCCTGACAGCCTCCTACGGCGTGATTTGGCTACAAGGCGAGATGATCACCCAGAATTGGCAGACCATCAGCGAGCAGAAAGACACGCTCCAGCAGCTCGAAGCCAAAGGGGGGAAAATTCAAATGAGCACCTGCGGCGACAAGAAACGCCTGTGCGTGAAGATCGATCTGGATGCAGGCACGTTTGGGGACACCCAGAAGGGCGTTTATCCGTGGAGGATACCGGAGGGGTATTAAGCGATGACCGAGCTAGAACAGCAGCTTTTGAACGCATTAGAAGAATTACAGACGCAGCAAGACGCGCGACTCAACGAATTCGAACAGGCTTACAAGAACTTAACCAGCATGTTCTCGAGCGTATCGACCGAGAACGCCAGCTTGCGCCAGCAAGTGACAGTCTTAAACAAACAGGTCAGCAGCTTGAGCGTGCAAGTCAGCAACTTGAGCGGACAGCTCCAGCAGTGGGCAACGCTATACGGCAAGAGAAACGGTTAGAGCGGGATCGCAGCAATGATTGGGGGATGTCGATGTGAATCCGGTACTATCCTAAGCAGGCTCAACGCGTTACGATAACCCCAGAAAAAACAAACCCCCGAATTCTCATAACCAACTTGGCGGATGGGTGAGAAGTTCAGGGGCAGGAATAAATCCTACAGTGAGTTTAACACATGGATCAGTCAGCACAACAACTCAACCGCCATCTGCGCGGTGCTTTTTGAACCAACTAGACCTGTTTAAGGCCAGATTACCGGCCAAGCCATACCATACCGATGAATTAGTGACCGGCCTTGCCATTGCTAAGGTTCAGCACGCTATCAAATCGCGGCATATCCAACCGAACGGCCCCACGCATAAATACTGGCTCGTTTTCGATGTCGACAAGCACAATGCCACGCTGGATTGGTCAGACATTGGCGCACCTGCCCCGAATATCGTCGTAACCAACCCGAAAAACGGCCATGCGCACCTGCTGTATGGTTTGGAAGTCTCGATCCGTACCGCTCCCGATGGTCGCTCCCATCCCTTACGGTATGCCGCCGCCATTGAAGCCGCGCTACGTGAAAAATTGGGCGCAGATCGGGGCTACACAGGGCTAATTTGCAAGAACCCGCTGCACCCAAGCTGGCGAGTAACCACCTTCCAGCACTACCTGTACGACCTGAACTGGTTAGCCGACTATCTGGATTTAAGCCCCTACGACAATCAGCGGCGCTTACCGGATTACGGTCTGGGGCGTAACTGCAACCTGTTTGAGTACCTCGCCAAATGGTCTTACAAGGCTATCCGGCAGGGGTGGCCAGCGTTTGATCAGTGGTTTGAAGCCTGTCGAACTCGGGCCGAGTGGTACAACACCCGCACCTTTGAACAACCTTTGCCAGGGAACGAAGTTACCCATACCGCCCGAAGCGTTGCCCGTTGGACGTATCAGCACTTTAGCGAGGCTGGATTCAGCGCATGGCAGGCTAAACAGGGCGCTAAAGGTGGGAAAAAATCTAAAGGGGGCGGCCGTCCAAGTTTGAATGAACCTTGGGTCAAAATAGGCATTAGCCGAGCAACATATTTTCGGAAAAAGAAACTCGGCGCTATCTAACATCAGCAAATAAGACCAATGGTTGTTTCTTGTGTTTTTTGGCGCTAGGGTCGTCGATATTTTTTTACTCAGAGAATGAATACATGGCTCGCTATAGAGTTGGGGATAGATATCTTTCGCAAGAAGAATACGATGCGGAAATGGATTGGAAGTGGGTATGCGGGCTTTTCTTGATTGGCTCCATATTAACTGGGTGGTTAGTTCATACCCATTTAGTTAGCCCAGACTGGCATAAAGCTATTCGTGTCATTGTTACGACCGTACCAGCATTGGCTATCGGTATGGCTCTTGTGAAACTCCGAAATTACATTCGGATGCTGGTTGGTATAGCCGTCTTACTCTTTATCGCCTTGGCTGTGATCAGCATTCTAGCCTCAGTTATTTGATACCTTCTTGAGCCTTCCATTTCTGTCTGTGTGAGACTAAACAAGCCATATCAGATAATAGCCCTCTTTTGGGGGGCTTTTGCCTTTGCGGTAATCCCAAAGAATACTTGTTGAGCGCGGAGCGTTTCTGGCGTTCCCCTCTATCTTTCGGGGCGATTGTGCGTCAATGCGTGGTCGGCTTGTCCGTCCACCATTGTCCACATGAGTCCCTTCCGCTGCTCTCTTATTTGACCTGTTCTTTCCCTCCCCTTTATACTCCCTATTATCTACCAAGCCAGCATACACAGAGTGCCCTCCAACCGCTTCGCGGTCAGTGGTCATCTGTGTGCCGG
>NZ_JRKB01000103.1:0-32323 GCF_000800945.1 Plesiomonas sp. ZOR0011 | reverse complement strand
GATAAGGGATAAGGGATAAGGGATAAGGGATAAGGGATAAGGGATAAGGGATAAGAACAATAGCGCGCAACAGAGATAACACGAAGACCAAAGTAGCCCAGAAAGACGGCTATACAGATGCCGCATAAACAATACGGCGGCCACCAGGACCGCCGCATACGTAGGGGAGCGAATAACACTCACCGGATAAGACAAGCACCACTCACCGCTTATTCACGGCCCGGCAGCTTTTTCCAGGCCACATTGTTACGCAGGTATACCGGCGCAGCATTCTCGACCGCCACCACTTCACCACGCTGCCAGCAAGCCAGTGCCTGTGGCAACATATCGCGCGCTTCAGGCAGCAAAATACCGCTGTCGGTCAGTATTATGCCCTCTTGCTGAGCCAAGGTCGGATAAGCAGTAAAACCGGTACCGGCCGTCGCCCACTGGTTAGTCTCACCCGCAGTGATCACCTGTACATTTTGAGGCTCGAGCACCGCTTCTTCGCCCACTACCTGCCACTCACCATTATCGGCTCGCAGATACTGACCCCAATAAACTTCGCCCATACGCGCATCAATCGCCACCAGCACTTGCTGATGTTGCTGTACTCGGTACGCACCCTGCGCCATCGCCAGCAGGTTCGAAACCCCGATCATCGGCAAATCTGCGCCCAGTGCCAGACCTTGCGCCACGCCAACGCCAATCCGCACACCGGTAAAACTGCCCGGTCCACGGCCAAAAGCCAGCGCATCCAGTTGATTCAGGGTCAGGCCGGCTTCAGCCAGCATCTGCTGCACCATCGGTAAAATGCGCTGCGTATGCTCACGCGGACAGACTTCGGAAACGGCATATACCTCTCCGTCTACCCACAGGGCAGCAGAGCAGGCTTCAGTGGCGGTATCTAGCGCCAGAATTCGGGTTGACATCCAGACCTCGGATCAATCAATAACAACGAGCTAATTCAGAGTAGCCCAACATCATACCATAGCACCTTCAGACCACAGCACTTTCATCCCCATACCATTGCGCTTTCATGCCACTGCTCTTTCCGATACGGGCACTTTCCGATACAGGCGATTGCCCATCTGGGCTATTCCCCGTGCGGCGCAATCTGATGCAAAAACGCAATCGCCTGCCCGACATCACGCGAGCGCGGCAGCGGCGGCAAGCTTTCCAAAAACACCTGCCCATAAGGACGCGACACCAAACGTGCATCGCAAATCACTACCACACCACGGTCTTGGGTATCCCGAATCAAACGGCCAACCCCTTGCTTTAAGGTAATCACTGCGTCCGGCAACTGCACATCACTGAAGGGATCGCAACCGCGGCGCTGGCTATCTTCCATGCGCGCTTTTAACAGCGGATCATCGGGCGCGGTAAACGGCAGTTTGTCGATAATCACGCAAGACAGCGCTTGGCCGCGCACATCCACCCCTTCCCAGAAACTGCCCGTCGCCACCAGTAAGGCATTGCCGTGCTCAACAAAGGTTTCCAGCAATTTTTGCTTGCCGGTTTCCCCTTGCACCAACACCGGTAGACTTAAGCGCGCCCGAAATCGCTCAGCCAAATCACGCATCATCTGATGCGAGGTGCACAAGAAAAAGCAGCGCCCTTGGCTGGCCTCAATCACTGGGGTCAGCAAGTTCACCAGCGCCTCTGCGGTATAAGGACGATTCGGCTCCGGCAGAAAACGGGGCACACACAGCAAAGCCTGCGAAGGGTAATCAAACGGGCTGGTCAGCGTCAGCTGGCGTGCCTTGGCAATCCCCAGACGCTGGCAGTAGTGGTCAAAATTCTCCCCCACCGCCAAGGTGGCAGAGGTGAAAATCCACGCCGCCGGATGCAAACGCATCTGCTCGCTGAATTTGTCCGCCACACTGAGCGGCGTCAGATTCAAACTAAAATGTCGCCCTGAGCTTTCATACCAGTAACTGTAACCGGTAACATCGGTGTCGCTCAGGCGCTTGAGACGTGCGCGAAACTGCTCAGCCCGCTCAAATGCCGCATCCAGCAATTTAGAGCGCCCCACCACCAAGCGTAGCACTTCGGCCGCAAAATCCAGCGCGTCATTTAAACGTGATAATTCGCGTTGGATCAGCGGATTTTTCAACGCATCGCGCCAGTTTCCTCGCCCAATGCCACCGTTCAACACAATGCATAAATCTTGCGCAGTCTGGGTTAACCGCTCGGCACACTTACTCAACTGCGCTACATCGCGCACTTCAAGGTGATAACCGAGCAGCATGTCTTTACCTAGGTCCAGCAATTGGCGCGAGGTCAGTGACTGCCCAAAATACTGACTGGCGATATCTGGTAGCTGGTGCGCTTCATCGAAGATGATCACTTCCGCTTCCGGAATTAGCTCAGCAAAACCGGTCTCTTTGACCACCATATCAGCCAAAAACAGGTGATGGTTTACCACCACCACATCGGCTTCCAGCGCACGGCGACGCGCCCGTACCACGTAGCACTCTTGATACTGCGGACACTCAGTACCAAGGCAAGACTCGTTAGTACTGGTGACCATCGGCAGCACTGGGCTGTCTTCGGCCACCGCATCGCAATCGCTCAGATCGCCACTGTCACTGGATGATGACCAGGTGCGGATCCGCACCAGATCCGCCAGCACCGTTTTATCGGTCAGATGACTTTCCGCCATTTGCCGATCGAGGCGATCCAGACACAGGTAATTAGCCCGCCCTTTGAGCAACGCGACTCGGCCCGTAAAATTGAGCGCGCCTTCGATAGTAGGTAAGTCGCGGCGAAACAGCTGATCTTGCAGGTTTTTCGAGCCGGTAGAGATGATGGTTTTGCGCTTGGCAGCCAGAGCCGGTACCAAATAGGCATAGGTTTTCCCAGTGCCGGTTCCCGCTTCCACCACCAGCGCGGATTTGTGCTCAATGGCCTCACGGACTGCTTGCGCCATCTGACACTGCGGTTCACGGGCGCGAAAGCCCTCAATGTTACGGGCCAGAATGCCATCGTCTGCAAAATAGTTGTCTGTCACGCGCGCCGGCCTGCCATCGGAAATTGAGTGAGTGAAGCGGTCATTATGCCTGTCCGCTGGCGTGGCGGCCAACCGGATCTGTGCAATCTGCTGTGCAAAGTGTTATGCAAAATGGGGATATTGGCTTCACTCGCCGTCAGGTTAGGGCTCCGTTATCTTTTTTGTCATGTGCTTTTCACCGCACTTTCGCGACACTGTTAACATCGCACCATACTCTTCCCTATCCGCGTTCGATGTTGTCTATGCGCAGCAAGCCCCAAGAATGCGAAAACATGCCTATCACAAATAACCAGCCTTTCACGCTAGATGCAGCATAAAATACAACCAGTTTTGCTGACTCAGCGTGTTATTCACTACGGCAAAATTTACTGTTGCTTTTGGCTGGCGCTTTGGTTTAAGTTGAATTCACACTAAGTCTATCTAGGCATCACTGGCTGTATACATGCTCAATCGATAACAGCAGCGATCATTAACCAGACACGAGATTTCACCATGACTGTTTTCACCGTTCGTAACCACCATCATCACCATCATCCTGATTAGTCTTTCAGGACGCTGGTCCGTGGAAGACGCTCAGAGAGTTCTTCCGGTGGACGACAGTCAAGGTACACAATCCAGCCCCCGGAAGATCACTTTTCCGGGGGCTTTTTACTGTATACGCCGGTGCAAACTGGCCACAGGCAAAACGTCAACGGATGACGTAACGATTTAACGGCCTACTCCGCCACCCGCTTCACCGGAGTAGCCCCGCAATTTACCCAGCCCGCCTATCGGCGCTGGGACAAAATCAGACTAAAAGGACATTGCCATGCTGAACGCCAACCGACTGCGTATCGCTATCCAAAAATCCGGTCGCCTGAGTGATGACTCGCGCGAGCTGCTGGCCCGCTGTGGGGTCAAAATCAACCTGCAACAACAACGCCTGATTGCCTTTGCCGAAAACATGCCAATTGATCTGCTGCGCGTGCGCGATGACGATATTCCGGGACTGGTGATGGATGGCGTGGTGGATCTGGGCATCATTGGCGAAAACGTGCTGGAAGAAGAAGTGCTGAGCCGCCAAGCCCGTGGGGAAGCCCCGCAATACAGCACCTTGCGCCGTTTAGATTTCGGTGGTTGCCGCCTCTCTTTAGCGGTGCCGATTGATACCCGTTATGACGGTCCAGCCAGCCTGCTCAATGCCCGCATAGCCACCTCTTACCCCAATTTGCTCAAGCGTTACATGGATGAGCGCGGCATCGCCTTTAAAAGCTGCCTGCTTAACGGTTCGGTAGAAGTTGCGCCACGCGCCGGTTTGGCCGATGCCATCTGCGATCTGGTGTCGACCGGAGCCACTCTCGAAGCCAATGGTCTGCGCGAAGCGGAGGTCATCTACCGCTCCAAGGCCACCTTAATTCAGCGCGCCGGTACGCTATCAGCTGAAAAACAGCAATTAGTCGATCGCCTGCTGACGCGGATGCAAGGGGTGATTCAGGCGCGCGAGTCTAAATACATCATGCTGCACGCCCCCACCGACCGCTTGGAAGAGATCATCGCGCTGCTGCCGGGGGCCGAGCACCCAACCGTGTTACCGCTGGCCAATGAGAAAAATCGTATCGCCATGCACATGGTCAGCAGCGAAACCCTGTTCTGGGAAACCATGGAGCAGCTCAAAGCCTTAGGTGCCAGCTCCATTTTGGTGCTGCCAATTGAAAAGATGATGGAGTAACGGGGATGGAAATGTTGAATTGGGATCGCCTGAGCCCCGCTGAGCAGCAACAGGCCTTAATGCGCCCAGCCATCAGCGCCGCGCAAGACATCAGCGCCAGCGTGCGCGACATCGTGCAGCAAGTCCAACAAGGTGGCGATAGCGCCCTGCTAGCCTTAACCGAACGTTTTGACCGCGTGCGCCCTGCAACGCTTACCGTCAGCGCCGCGGAAGTGGATGCTGCCGAAGCACGCTTAAGCGACGAGATGAAAACCGCACTGCAAAACGCCTATCGTAACATCGCGGCGTTTCACGAAGCGCAGCGTCCATCGGTGGTGCGAGTGGAAACCCAGCCGGGCGTGACCTGCGAAGTGATCACCCGTCCGGTGCAATCGGTCGGATTGTATATCCCTGGGGGATCAGCGCCGCTGCTGTCGACCACCTTGATGCTCGGCATTCCGGCTCGTATTGCCGGTTGTCCACAAGTGATCTTGTGCTCCCCCCCACCGATTGCCGATGAGATTTTGTATGTCGCACGCCTGTGTGGCATCAGCCAAATCTTTAATGTTGGCGGCGCGCAGGCGATTGCCGCTATGGCCTATGGCACCGAATCAGTGCCGAAAGCAGACAAAATTTTTGGCCCCGGCAATGCTTATGTCACCGAAGCCAAACGACAAGTCAGCCAAGATCACCGCGGCGCAGCGATGGATATGCCAGCCGGCCCTTCCGAAGTGCTGGTGATTGCTGACGCCAACGCCAACCCGGCTTTTATCGCCAGCGATTTACTGTCACAAGCCGAGCACGGCCCCGACTCGCAGGTGATTCTACTGACCCCAAGCCAGACACTGGCCGATGCAGTAACCGCTGAGGTCGACCGCCAGCTAGCGCTGCTGCCGCGCGCCACCATTGCCGGACAAGCGCTGGCCGCCAGTCGCATTATTCTGACCGCGGATCTGACGCAAGCAATGGCGATCAGCAATCAATACGGCCCCGAGCACTTGATCATCCAGACCGATTCTCCGCGCCAACTGCTGAGCGCGCTGCACAATGCCGGCTCGATTTTCCTCGGTGCATGGACGCCAGAATCTGCCGGCGACTACGCCTCTGGCACCAATCACGTGCTACCGACTTATGGCTACACCCGCACCTATTCCAGCTTAGGGCTGGCCGATTTCATGAAGCGGATGACGGTTCAAGAGCTGACCGCCGATGGCCTGCTGGCTCTGGCTCCTACCGTCGAGCGGATGGCGTCAGCCGAAAAACTCGATGCACACCGTCTTGCCGTGACACTGCGCGTCGCCGCACTAAACGCTGGCCGCCGTGATAACAACCCGAATGAAGCCGTGCAAACCGCCGATGCCCAAGGAGAAGGGAAATGAGCACATCATCACTGGAATCTTCCGTAACAGCACGGGATAGCGCGGCGGCCTGCGATGCCCGCGCAATCGAGACACTGGCGCGGCGCAACGTGCGTGAGCTGACGCCCTATCTGTCGGCGCGACGCATTGGCGGTCAAGGTGATGTGTGGCTCAACGCCAACGAATACCCAACCTCACCGGATTATCAGCTAACCGAAGCTAAACTGAACCGCTATCCTGAGTGCCAGCCAGAGCAAGTGCTCCGCCGTTATGCGGCATATGCCGGTGTTACTTCAGAGCAAGTACTGGTCAGTCGCGGCGCGGATGAAGCCATTGAACTGGTGATCCGCGCGTTTTGCGAGCCGGGGCAAGATGCAGTGATGTTCTGCCCGCCCACCTATGGCATGTACACCGTCAGCGCCGAAACGTTAGGCGTCGCGCGCCGGATTGTCCCAGCCACTGCTGACTGGCAACTGGACTTGCCGGCGATCCGCGCTCAGATGGATAACGTCAAAGTCATTTTTGTCTGTAGCCCGAATAACCCTACCGGCAATCTGCTGCGCCGCGAAGATATCGTGCAGTTGTTGGACGATACCGCCGGTCGCGCCATTGTGGTAGTGGATGAAGCCTATATCGAGTTTTGTCCGCAGGCGACCTGCGTACCGCTGCTAGCACAATATCCGCATCTAGTGATCCTGCGCACCTTGTCTAAAGCCTTCGCCTTAGCAGGTTTACGCTGCGGGTTCGCGCTGGCCAATCCGCCGGTGATTGGTTTGCTGCAAAAGGTGATTGCTCCTTATCCCGTGCCACAACCGGTGGCAGATATCGCCGCCCAAGCCTTAAGCGACGCGGGATTAGACCGTATGCGCACCCAAGTGGCTGACACATTACGCCACCGCGCCTTGCTTGCCGAAGGGCTGCGCCGCAACCCACTGTGCCGCGAAGTTTACACTGGCGAAGGTAACTGGCTAACCGTTCGCTTCATTGACGGTGAAAAAGTATTCAAAAGCCTCTGGGATCAGGGCATTATCTTACGTAATCAGGGCAAGCAACCGGGCATGCAAAACTGTCTGCGCATCAGCATAGGAACCGAGGCTGAATGCCGCCGTACCCTGAACGCTATCGACGCGCTGTATCAGCAAGGAGCCATGCAGTGAAAAAGAAAAAATTCCGTCCATCGGTACGTCGTTCCGTACCCGCAGCACAATCGACTGAAAATCGCACCGAGAACTACCTGTTTATTGATCGCGACGGCACCCTGATCGCCGAGCCGCCGCAAGATTTTCAAGTCGACCGGTTGGATAAACTGCGTCTAGAGCCGGCGGTGATCCCCGCCCTGCTCAAGTTACGCCGTGAAGGTTACAAACTGGTGATGATCACCAACCAAGATGGCCTTGGCACCAACAGCTTCCCGCAACCGGACTTCGATCTCCCGCAACAAATGATGCTGGATATTTTTAGCTCACAAGGGGTGAAATTCGACGACATCCTGATCTGCCCACACTTTGAACACGACAACTGCAGTTGCCGTAAACCCAAACTAGGGCTGGTTAAACAATATCTGGAAGCGGACTGCATCAACCCCGAACACTCCTATGTGATTGGCGATCGGGAAACCGACCTGCAACTGGCCACTAACATGGGCATCACCGGGATCCGTTATCAAAACGGCGTCACCGGTTGGCCGGAGATTGTGCGCCGCTTGACTCTGCCTCCTCGCCACGCGTGCGTCACCCGTACCACCCGCGAAACCGATATCAAGGTCGAACTGTGGCTGGATGAAACAGGTGAGAATCACATTCAGACGGGATTGGGCTTTTTTGACCACATGCTGGATCAGATTGCCACCCACGGCGGTTTTCGGATGAGTGTCAGTGTCGAGGGCGATCTGCATATCGATGATCACCACACGGTGGAAGACACTGCGCTGGCGCTCGGACAGGCGCTGAAAGAAGCGCTTGGCAACAAACGGGGCATCGGGCGCTTCGGTTTTGTCTTGCCGATGGATGAGTGCTTGGCGCGCTGCGCGCTGGATCTTTCTGGTCGTCCATACCTGAAATTCAAAGCCAAGTTTGACCGCGCGCAGGTCGGCGATCTAAGCACCGAAATGGTCGAGCATTTTTTCCGCTCACTGAGTGATGCGCTAGCCTGCACCTTGCACCTGAAAACCAAAGGCCACAATAGCCATCACATGGTGGAGAGTCTGTTCAAAGCCTTTGGCCGCACACTGCGACAAGCGATCCGTGTGGAGGGTGATGCCCTGCCTAGCTCAAAAGGAGTGCTGTAAATGCCGCAACAAACGCCACATACCCGGGTCGTGATTGTGGATACCGGCTGCGCGAATTTGGCTTCGGTCTACTTTGCTATTCAGCGCCTAGGCTATGAGCCGCAAATCAGCAAAGAGCCCGACGTGATCCTCACCGCCGATAAACTGCTGCTGCCTGGGGTCGGTACCGCCAACAATGCCATGCAAAACTTAACCCAGCGCCAGCTTCCGGCGCTGATCAAAGCCTGCACGCAGCCGGTGTTGGGGATCTGTTTAGGCATGCAAATCATGGCAGAGTACTGCGAGGAAGGCAGTACTGACACCTTGGGCGTCATTCCGGAAAGCGTGCTGCGCATGACCGACTTTGGCCTGCCACTGCCACACATGGGCTGGAATCGGGTTTATCCGAAAGCCGGCCATCGCCTGTTCAATAACATCGCCGATGGTGAGTATTTCTACTTCGTGCACAGCTTCGCGATGCCCGTCAGCACCGCGACCATCGCCCAATGCAACTACGGTGAGCCGTTCTCTGCAGCGGTACAAAAAGACAACTTTTACGGCGTGCAGTTTCACCCCGAGCGCTCCGGCCGCGCCGGTGCCCAGTTGCTGAAAAACTTTCTGGAGATGTAACAAGGATGATTATTCCCGCACTGGATCTGATCGACGGCAAAGTCGTGCGTCTGCTACAGGGTGACTACGCCCGCCAGACCGACTATCAAACCGATCCCGCCCTGCGACTGCAGGAATATCAGCAACAAGGCGCCCAATGGCTGCACTTAGTAGATCTGACCGGCGCCAAAGACACTCAGCGCCGTCAGTTAGCCCTGATCACGCACCTGATTAAAGCGACGCCCGCGCATATCCAAATTGGCGGCGGCGTGCGTACTGAGCAGGATGTGGCCGATCTACTCGAGGCGGGTG
Organism: Plesiomonas sp. ZOR0011; assembly: GCF_000800945.1. Taxonomy (NCBI): domain Bacteria; kingdom Pseudomonadati; phylum Pseudomonadota; class Gammaproteobacteria; order Enterobacterales; family Enterobacteriaceae; genus Plesiomonas; species Plesiomonas sp. ZOR0011. Next base: position 23,096 of record NZ_JRKB01000103.1, on the reverse strand, counting down.
CCGCACGCGTAGTGGTTGGCTCAACCGCGGTGCGTGATATTGCAGAAGTTAAACGCTGGTTTGCCCGCTTCGGCGCCGAGCGTTTAGTGCTGGCATTAGACGTTCGTATCGGCAGCGATGAAGTCAAACGCGTCGCTATCAGCGGCTGGCAACAAGACTCTGGCCTTGCCATCGAAACCCTGCTGGAAGAGTACCAAACCGTGGGCCTCAAGCACGTGTTGTGCACCGATATCTCTCGCGATGGCACGCTGGCTGGCTCCAACGTGCGTCTGTACCGTGAACTGGCCGCCCGTTTCCCGCAGATCGCGTTTCAATCTTCCGGCGGCATCGGCTCACTGGATGACATTCGTGCTCTTCGCGGCAGTGGCGTACGCGGCGTGATTGTCGGTCGCGCGCTGCTGGAAGGTAAATTCAACACCGAGGAGGCCATTGCATGCTGGCAAAACGGATAATCCCCTGTCTGGATGTACGCAACGGCCAAGTCGTCAAAGGCGTGCAATTTCGCAACCACGAAATCATCGGTGACATCGTGCCGCTGGCGCGTCGCTACGCACAAGAAGGCGCTGATGAGCTGGTGTTTTATGACATCACCGCCTCTTCTGATGGTCGTACCGTCGATAAGAGCTGGGTCGCAAAAGTCGCCGAAGTGATTGATATTCCTTTTTGTGTCGCAGGTGGGATCCGTACAGCGGAAGATGCCGCACAGATTCTGGCTTACGGCGCAGATAAGATTTCTGTTAACTCACCGGCACTGGCCAATCCAGCCCTGATCAACGATCTGGCGGAACGCTTTGGCCAGCAGTGTGTGGTAGTCGGAATTGATACTTGGTACGACGAAGCGCTCGATAGCTATCAGGTCTATCAGTTTACCGGTGATGAAAGCCGCACCCGTGCCACTGCGTGGTCTACACTCGACTGGGTGCAAGAAGTGCAACGACGCGGCGCCGGTGAAATTGTGCTGAACATGATGAACCAAGATGGGGTTCGCCGTGGCTACGATATCCGGCAATTACAGCGGGTACGCGAGGTATGTCAGGTTCCTCTGATTGCCTCGGGCGGCGCCGGACGACCGGAACATTTTCTTGAGGCATTCCGCGATGCGGATGTAGACGGTGCGCTGGCCGCATCCGTATTCCATAAGCAAATCATCAATATCGGTGAGCTCAAGGAATTCCTCTTCAAACAAGGTGTGGAGATCAGACTGTGTTAACTGAACAGCAACGCGCAATGATCAACTGGGACAAGGTCGGTGGACTGCTGCCGGCTATCGTACAGCACGCCCAAAACGGCGAAGTGCTAATGCTTGGTTATATGACTCCGGAGGCACTGGAAAAAACCCTGCAAACCCGTCAAGTCACCTTTTTTTCACGTACCAAACAGCGCCTGTGGACCAAAGGCGAAACCTCCGGCCACATTCTGTGGGCCACCCGCATGGGGCTGGACTGCGATAACGACACCTTACTGATCTTAGCCGAACCGCACGGTGCTACGTGCCATCTGGGGACTGACAGCTGCTTTGAAGAAACTGCCGTGGAGCCAGATTTGATTTTCCTCGGCAAGTTAGAATCGATTTTAATGGCGCGCAAAAGCGTCGACCCGCAAACGTCGTACACCGCACGCCTGTATGCCAAAGGCACCAAGCGTATTGCCCAGAAAGTGGGCGAAGAAGGGGTGGAAACCGCACTGGCCGCGGTGGCCGGTGATAAAGATGAGCTGATCAATGAATCTGCGGATTTGTTGTATCACCTGATGGTGCTGCTGCAAGACCAAGATCTGCAGTTGCGTGATGTCATCCGCCGCTTGCGCGAGCGTCATAGGTAACGTTCTTCGACTCTGCGGGTATCTATCGACACCACCCGATACCCGCATTTTATTTTGGCGTAATGCGCTTTCCTCTTTTCCTCTTTTCCTCTTTTCAGTTCAGCGTGGCGCAAATTGGCTCCACCGCTAAACCGCTAACTCAGCCATCCCGTTCTGCATATCTCGTTGCATTGCATCACCATAAGAAAAAGTGTCCGCTAAAAATGCCAGCAGCATCCTCTGGCGCACGCCGCTTATCACCTACACGACTGACTCACTGAACTCACACCCCGATCGTTAGCGTGCTTCACTGCTCGGCACAGAATAATCCTCTGCATTTGCCATATTCACCGCCACAAAAAAAGTATTTTAAGTGCGGTTTACACTTTCATTTACAGTGAAAAGTTATTCAAGCTGGATTTTTTATCCCTTCAAGGCAAATACTGCCTTAGCGCACTGTGCTGTGCCGTTTTTTTGACCTATAGCACCATGAAATCAAGACAAAAAGTATCAACGCAAGCCGCACCAAGCCTGACATAGAACAAGATGACAGAAAAATCAGACCATTTTCTTATTCTTATCTTACATATCTATATTGCATAATTATGCGAATCTATTTACTATCACCAAAAATAACTCATTATTCAGTTGGATCGCATGAGTATTCAGTTAAATCAGGTGAATTGCTTTTACGGCGAACACCAAGCCTTACACAATATCAGTTTTGAATGCAGCGCTGGCGAGACACTGGTACTGCTCGGCCCGAGCGGTGCCGGCAAAAGTTCGCTGCTGCGGGTATTGAATCTGTTGGAAGTGCCCAAAAGTGGCACCCTGCACATTGCCGGTATGGACTTTGATTTATCGCGCGAACCTGACAGCCGCGCTGTGCGTGAGCTGCGCCAAAACGTCGGCATGGTCTTTCAGCAGTACAACCTCTGGCCACATCTGACCGTGATGGAAAATCTGACTGAAGCCCCGTGCCGAGTATTGGGTTTAAGCAAAGAACAAGCTCAAAGCCGCGCTAACGTGTTGCTGGAGCGGTTACGTCTGACGCCGTATGCCGGCCGTTATCCGCTGCATCTATCGGGCGGTCAGCAACAGCGGGTCGCCATTGCCCGCGCCCTGATGATGGAGCCACAAGTGCTCTTGTTTGATGAGCCAACGGCTGCGCTGGATCCGGAGATCACTGCACAAGTGGTCAGCATCATTCAAGAGTTGGCACAAACGGGGATCACACAGGTTATCGTGACCCACGAAGTGGAAGTGGCCAAGAAAGTGGCCAGTCAGGTGATTTACATGGAGCAAGGGCACATCCTCGAACAAGGCAGTGCCACCTGCTTCACTCAACCTCAAACCTCGGCCTTTGCCGGTTATTTATCGCACTGAGTTTTCTCTGCGTATTACAAGGAGTTCATCATGAAAAAATTACTGACCGCAGCTCTGCTGACTAGCAGCCTTTGCGCAGGTTTTAGCAGTACGGTAATGGCCGCCGACACTATTCGCTTTGCCATGGAAGCGACCTATCCACCGTTTGAGTCCACCAACGAGAAAAACGAAATCGTCGGTTTTGATGTCGATCTGGCTAAAGCGCTGTGCGCGGAAATCAAAGCGGAATGTACGTTCAGCAACCAAGCATTTGACAGCCTGATCCCGAGCCTGAAATTCCGTCGTTACGATGCAGCCATTTCCGCTATGGATATCACCGAAGAGCGTTTAAAGCAGGTGGACTTCACCAAGCCTTACTATGACAACGCCGCAGTATTCATTGCCCAAAAAGGTAAGTTTGCCGATGCCGCAGGTCTGCAAGGTAAGCGGGTTGGCGTACAAAATGGCTCCACTCACCAAACTTATATCAATGAGCAGATGAAAGATCTGAAATCGGTGCCTTACGGTAGCTATCAAAATGCCGTGATCGATATGAAAAATGGCCGGATTGATGCCGTATTTGGTGACACCGCGGTGATTGCCGAGTGGCTGAAGCAAGATGCCAACCTGCAGCCTGTCGGCGCTCCGGTGACCGATCAAGCTTACTTTGGTAAAGGCTTCGGCATTGCCGTCAACAAAGGCAACACCGAACTGCTGAACAAGCTCAACACCGCGCTGGATACCTTGCATGCCAACGGTACCTATCAATCCATCTACAACAAGTGGTTTAAATAATTAACGATGGCCGGAACAGAATTTCTCCACCTACTCCTGACGGCGACCGGCATGACTGTCGGTCTGGCACTCACCTCTTTAGTGATAGGGCTGATACTGGCCCTGTTATTTGCCGTTCTTGAGTCCGTGCGATGGCGCTTCGTCAGTTGGCCGGTCAGTACGCTGGTGACGGTACTGCGCGGTCTGCCGGAAATTCTGGTCGTATTGTTTATTTATTTTGGCTCGACACAGGTGCTATTCCTGCTAAGCGGCGAATTTGTCGAATTCAGTCCGTTTTGGTGCGGCGCGGTGGCTCTGGCGGTGATTTTTGCCTCCTACGCCTCGCAGACACTGCGGGGCGCGCTGAAGGCCATTTCACAGGGGCAGTGGGAGTCTGGCTTGGCACTCGGCATGACGCGTAAAGATATTTTTGTGCGCGTGATCCTGCCACAAGTCTGGCGTCACGCCCTGCCGGGGTTGGGTAACCAATGGCTGGTGCTGCTGAAAGACACCGCGCTGGTTTCCCTGATTGGGGTCAATGAGTTAATGCGTCAGGCTCAAACCATTGCCACCTCAACGTGGCAGCCGTTTACCTGGTTTGCGTTGGCCGCCGTGCTGTATCTGGTGGTCACGCTCATCAGCCAGTTTTTGCTGCACCGGCTGGATCTGTATGTCACCCGTTTTGAAAGGAGTGCAGCCTGATGTGGGATTATTTGCCAACGTTGTTGCAGGGGCTACAAACCAGCTTATCGCTGACCGTGTGCGCCCTGTTGATTGGTTTTACTCTGGCGGTGGTGATGACCGTGATCATGGCTGGTCGCAAAGGGCCGCTGCGCTGGTTGACCAAAGGCTATCTGACGTTGTTCACCGGCACCCCGCTGCTGATTCAGATTTTTCTGATTTACTACGGCCCAGGTCAGTTTGAAAGCCTGCGTAACAGCGTGCTGTGGCCATTGCTGTCCGAACCTTGGTTTTGCGCCATGCTGGCGTTAGCGCTCAATAGCGCGGCCTACTCCACCTTGTTGTTCTACGGAGCAGTGAAAGCGATTCCGGCGGGACAGTGGCAATCTTGTAGCGCACTGGGAATGACTCGCTTGCAAACGCTGCGTATTTTGGTGCCTTACGCATTGAAGCGCTCTTTGCCAGCTTATTCCAACGAAGTGGTGTTGATTTTTAAAGGCACATCGCTGGCCAGTACCATTACTATCATGGATATCATGGGTTATGCCCAGCAGCTGAACGCCCAAACCTACGATACGCTGGCGGTATTTGGCATGGCTGGGGTGATTTATCTGGTCGTGAATGGTTTACTGACTATCTTGATGCGCCAGATGGAAAAGCGGATGCTGGCATTCGAGCAGCGCTGCTAAATCGCATGCGTTCGCTAGGCTATGTCATTTCGTATCCAATAAACTGAGTTTCATTTATAACGGCATCCTACGGGATGCCGTTTTTTATACTGAAATCGCTATCAGCCCATCCTCGGCTTATCGGCCACCCGCAACACGCTCACTGCGATTTAACACCGTTTCCCCGCGGCTATCTGGCCGGATCAGCCGTACTTTTGTGACAGGTCGGTTTTGTCATACCGAAAAAGCAGGCTAACGTAGCTACAGTCAGAACCCGCGCAAGGACACCAACCTGATGTATTACGTTAAATACGCCTCCCCATTGGGAGAGTTATTGCTGATTGCCGACCGTCATGGTCTGCGACATTTGTATCTGCCATCGGAAAACCCGCCGCATAATCCGCTGTGGCAAGCGGGGAAAAATCGCCCACTGGAGCAAGCCTGCGACTTTTTGGATGCATATTTTGCGGGGAAAAAACCTTCAGCCGAGCAATTACTGCTCGCCCCTGTCGGCACTCCGTTTCAGCAACAGGTTTGGCAGCAATTACTACAAATTCCTTATGCGGGCACCCGCTGCTATGGCGATATCGCCCAGCGCATCGGTAATCCGAAAGCCGTGCGTGCCGTCGGTGGGGCCATCGGTGCGAATCCACTGGCCATCATCATCCCGTGTCACCGCGTCCTCGGCAAAGATCGCTCGCTGACCGGCTACAGCGGTGGGCTACCCATCAAAACCGCGCTGTTGACGCTTGAAGGCGTCACTTGGCACGAAAAGAAAGCCCCCAAAACAGCGTAAAAATAACGCGTAACGCAATCAAAAGCAGCGCTGACCGTGCTCGCCGCAGAGCTGCGAAGACGCCATACCATGCTCAACTCTTTGTCAGCGAAAATTTTTCCATAAAAAAACCGCCAATCACTGGCGGTTTTTGTTATTCAGCGCGAAGTATTGCGACATGCGCGCGCAAAGCTCGGATGCATAGCGAATGTATTAGCGAGAATGCTTAACCGGCAGATTTCTTCAACAGCCCCAGCACCTCATAGTGTGCGGTGTGCGGGAACATATCGAACAGCTGCATCTGCAACAGCTGATACTGGCCATTGGCCGTCAAACGCGCCACATCGGCCTGCATACTGACCGCATTGCAGCTGGAATACAAAATATACTCCGGCGCCATCCGCGATAGGTATTCGCACAGCGCCACCCCGATCCCACGCCGTGGCGGGTTCACCAGCACCAGATCCGGCACCGCATCGCGGCTATGGGCAAAATCCGCTGAGTCTAGCGCCTGAAACTGCACCTTGTTTAGCCCCAAGGTCGCCGCCGATTTTTGCGCACAAGCAATGGCTTCTGGGGAAATCTCAATACCGGTTAACGTCATGTCGGGCGTGGCACAGTGCAAGCCAAATCCGCCGACACCGCAAAACAGATCCCACAGGGAATGCACCGGCAGCGCACGCACCCAATCACGCGCCGTAGCATACAATTTAGCTGCGACATCGGGGTTGGTCTGGAAAAAGCTACGCGGGCGAATATACAGCGGCACCTGATTAAACTGCTCTTCTAGCGCTTCATCCGCCGTCAGGATAATCTCCTGCTCCCCTTCCATAATGGCCATGTGCACCGGCTGGATATTCACCGAGATCACCCGTAACTGTGGCAACTGCGCTTGCAGCCAGGCCAGTTCGCGGCGAATTAACGGCAATTTGCTGTCAGAGCGCAGCACAAAGCGCAGCATGAATTCGCCACTGAGGGTACTTTGCGTTAACAGCAGATATTTAAGCTCGCCACGGCGCCGTGCAATCAGATAAGGCGTTAAACCGGCGCGGCCAATAAATTGCTTTAAGGCGGGGAATAACGCCTGAAACGCCGCCGGATAGAGCGGACAATCACACAGATCGACACCATTGCCGGCAGCATCGCAAATGCCCAGCAGCGGACGCTCTACCGCGCCACTGACCACCATTTTAGCTTTGTTGCGAAACGCCTGCTCAGGGCCAGAAACTGCCGGTAACCACTGACCGACCGCGATCGGGGTAAATAACGCCTGCAAATCATGCTGTTTTTGCTGCAGTTGCTCGGAATAAGGGCGGTCAAGCCAATGACAGGAGCGGCATTCACCGGCCTGAAAGTGCGCACACTGCATGCAAACCTCGCAATCGTATCGGGTGGCGTAAAAATAAAAGAGGGGCAGAATTCTACCCCTCCTTGCCGATTAGCGCCAACACTGTTGTCAGCGCCGTAGCCTGCGCCGCTAAATACTCCCCCCACAGGGCGCGCACTATTTTTGTGGCAACAGCATCTCTAAACGACGCCGCTTTTCAGCGCGCGACATCAGCCACCATGACAGCAAGCCGATGAGACTCACCGCCAAAATAATCAAGGTCGCCAAGGCGTTGATTTTCGGCGATACCCCCATGCGTACACTGGAGAACACAATCATCGGTAAGGTGGTCGAGCTTGGCCCCGAGACAAAACTTGAGATCACCAAGGTATCCAACGACAAGGTAAAGGCCAATAACCAGCCAGACACCAATGCTGGCGCGATTTGTGGCACCGTGATGACGAAGAACACTTTCAGCGGCGGCGCACCTAGATCCATCGCCGCCTCCTCCACCGAGCGATCCAGCTCGCGCAGGCGGGCACTGACCACCACCGCCACATAGGAGGTACAGAAAGTCACGTGCGCCAACCAGATAGTCATCGCGCCACGCTGCTGCGGCCAACCGAGCCACTGCCCCATCGCCACAAACAGCAATAACAACGACAAACCGGTGATCACTTCGGGCATCACCAACGGCGCAGTCAGCATAAACGCAAACGAGGTCTGGCCGCGAAAACGGCGAAAACGGGTCATCACAAAGGAGGCCATCGTGCCCAACACTACGGCTGCACTGGCCGCTGCGGTAGCGATGGTCAAACTGAGCCAGACCGCATCCATCATCGCCTGATCGGCAAACAACTCGCGATACCAAATCGTTGACCAACCAGCCCACACAGTGACCAGACGTGAGCTGTTAAAGGAGTACACCACCAGCATAATCATCGGTACATACAAAAAACTCAGACCGATAAACAGGATCAGGGCTTTCCAATAGCCTTTTTGTGCCGGCATCGAGCTCATCAGCGCACCTCCTGATTCTGGTGTTTATGGAACCACATGATCGGTAACGCCAACAGCAGCAACATGATAATCGCTACCGCCGAGGCTACCGGCCAATCGCGGTTATTGAAAAACTCCTGCCACATCACCCGTCCAATCATGATGCTATCTGGGCCGCCGAGTAGCTCTGGGATCACAAACTCCCCCACCGCCGGAATGAACACCAACATCGAACCCGCAATAATGCCGCCTTTGGTCAGAGGCAAGATCACCGAAAAGAAGGTGCGCACCGGTTTGGCACCTAAATCTAGCGATGCCTCCACCAGCGAGTAATCGAGCTTTAGCAGCGCGGTATATAACGGCAAAATCATGAACGGCAAATAGGCATACACAATGCCGATGTACACGGCAAAATCGGTATGCAGCATCGGTAACGGTTGATCGATAATGCCCGCCCACATCAGGATATTGTTAATCACCCCGTTATTTTTCAGCAGACCAATCCACGCATATACCCGAATTAAAAACGAGGTCCACGACGGCAAAATCACCAGCAGCAGCAAAATATTGCGCACTGACGGACTGCTGTTTGCTATCGCCCACGCCATCGGATAGCCGAGCAGCAGACACAGCAATGTCGAAATCCCCGCGATCTCCAGCGAATGCAGGTAAGCATCAACATACAGCGGGTCTTCAATCAGATAGGCGTAATTACCCAGATTAAGTGAGATGGTCAGTTTGCCATCCAGCCATTCAACCAGATCGGTATACGGCGGGATCGCCACCTGCATCTCAGCAAAACTAATTTTGAAAACAATCAGAAATGGCACCAGAAAAAAGACCAGCAGCCAGATATAGGGAGCCGCAATCACCGCGTGGCGTCCGCCCGGCCGGTGACGAGAATCGAGCAATTTCATCCCTGTCTCCTTGTTCCTTGCGTCAAGCGGTCAGTACGACACAGCTGTCCGGATTCCAGTACAGCCGCACCTCATCCCCCCACGTCGGCATACCGCGGCGATAGCGACAATCGTTTTGCAACTGGGCGGTCAAAATCATGCCGCTGTGCAGTCGCACGTGATAAATCGACAAATCGCCTAAATAAGCAATATTCACCACTTCGCCCACCGCAAAGTTACAGCCCTCTTCCGGCACATCATCGCACAGGGCAATTTTTTCTGGCCGCAGCGCCACCATCACCGGCACATCCGGGGTGATCTTGACCTCTTGCTCAACTTTCAGTGGGTGCACCAAGCCAGGACTGCGCACGATATAGTGCTCTTCCTGCTCTTCTTGCAACATGCCTTCGAACACATTGATGCTGCCGATAAACTCGGCGCTAAAGCGGCTGTTCGGGTACTCGTACACCTCTTCTGGCTCACCAATTTGCACGAACTTGCCGCGGTTCATGATGGCGATACGCCCGGCCATGGTCATGGCTTCTTCCTGATCGTGAGTCACCATCACGCAAGTTGCGCCCACGCGCTCAAGAATATCCACCACTTCCAGTTGCATCTGGTCACGCAGCTTTTTATCCAGCGCCCCCATCGGCTCATCCAGCAGCAATAGCTTTGGCCGTTTAGCCAGACTGCGCGCCAATGCCACCCGCTGGCGCTGGCCGCCGGATAACTGATGCGGCTTACGCTTGGCAAACTCTTGCATGTGTACCAGTTCCAGCATCTCCGCCACCCGATTGCGGATCTCCGCTGTCGGTAATTTGTCCTGCTTAAGACCAAAGGCGATGTTCTGCTCCACCGTCATGTGCGGGAACAGTGCATACGACTGGAACATCATGTTGATCGGGCGTTTATACGGCGGTACGGCGGACAAATCCTGTCCGTCGAGGAAAATCTGGCCACTAGTCGGCAACTCAAATCCAGCCAACATCCGCAGCAAGGTGGACTTGCCACAACCTGAGGCGCCCAGTAAGGCAAAAATTTCACCTTTATAGATAGTCAGATCGACATCATCCACCGCCAACGAACCATCGAAGGATTTGGTGAGGTTACGCACTTCCAGCAACGGTGTTTTCAGCTTGGGGGCTTTGTTTTGAGGACGAGCTTGCGTCTCTTTCACTGATGGGGGTCTCCTAGACAACAAAAACCGTTAATGATCCATCATCAACACAATCCGTGTTACATCAGGGGTGATCCGGTGCTTGCAAGGTTTTGCTGCCAGCAAGACACCGGTAATACGCATGTTCAATTGCCATTTCCGCCAGCGCCGCTGTAGCGAAACTGGGCCAGCAAGCCCAGTCGATACGCCAACTGTAGCGCGGCTAAACGTTTGGAATCCGGGTTATTGGCCGCTTTTAACCCGTGTCCAGGAGCGGGTGATCACCCGGTCCACTTTAGGATCTTTAACCGTCAGGGTGAACATTTTGGCCCGCGTTTCAGCGGTCGGGTAAATGCCCTGATCGTTTCGGATCTCTGGTTTCACCAATTCGGTCGCTTTCGCATTCCCGTTGGCGTAGTACACCGCATCACTGACTCCGGCAATCACTTCCGGTTGCAGCAAATAATCCATAAAGGCATAGGCGGCATCGGTGTTTTTCGCATCCGCAGGAATCGCCAGCATATCGAAGAAGGCTAATGCCCCTTCTTTCGGAATGCTGTAGCCAACATTCACGCCGTTGTTGGCCTCTTTCGCGCGATTGGCCGCCTGCTTCACATCCCCGGCCCAACCAATGGCGACGCAGACATCACCGTTAGCCAAGTCATTGATATATTGGGATGAGTGGAAGTAAGTCACGCTCGGACGCAGTTGCAATAACAGATCATTGGCAGCACCGGAGTAATCTTTTGGATCGGTGCTGTTAGGATCTTTACCCAGATAATTGAGCACGGTGGCGTACACTTCGCTCGGCGCATCTAAGAAAGCCACTCCGCAGCTTTTCAGCTTAGCCAGATTCTCCGGCTTCAACACCAGATCCCAGCTATCGACCGGCGCATTTTCCCCGAGCACCGCTTTGACTTTATCGACGTTATAGCCAATTCCGGTGGTCGCCCACAGATACGGGATCCCGTATTGGTTATCCGGATCGTGTTTGCTCAGCATTTTTAGCAACTCCGGATCCAAATTGGCGTAATGGGTCAGCTTGCTCTTATCCAGCGGTTTAAACACGCCGGCTTTAATCTGGCGCTCCAGAAAACTGGCCGACGGCACCACGATATCAAAACCGGTATTACCGGCCATCAGTTTGCCTTCCAACACTTCGTTGGAATCAAACACGTCGTACACGACTTTCACGCCACTGGCTTTTTGGAAATTCGCCAGCGTATCAGGGGCAATATAGTCAGACCAGTTGTAGACATGCAGCGTTTTCTCTTCCGCCTGCGCAGAAGACAAAACCAGCATGGAGGCCAGGATCGCTCCGACCCATTTAGCCCCGGTGAACTGACGCGCAAACACTGCATTCATTACCAAAACCTCCATGTTAGCCAACAGATTAATAACGCTAAGTAGCATAACGTTGTCTGGATGTTAAGACCATAAGGTGAGGGCAAAACGACAGCATGCAAGACAAATAGCCATTATTGCTCTATCACCTGTGGCATAAGAGTTAAAAAACAGTGAAATGCAAGGTGGGAAAGGCGGTTTTATAGTAAGTTGTCAGGTATTTACACCGGAGGGTAAAAAACGGATTGCCGCAAAGGATTTGACATCCTCATTAGCACAAAGAAATGGATGTGAAGGTAAACGTAGCACAGCCGACTCATTGAAACAGCGCGGGTCAAGATAATCCTCCACCCGCGCATCTAGCCTTAATGCAGGACTTTATCCTGCTCAGAAAACTCATCTTCCTCTGGGAAAAACAGGAAGCCTTTCAGTTTGACGTTCTCGACAAACAGCTCGATTTGCTGTTGGGTTTGCAGCACAAAACGCTGGAACTGCGCCAGGGTTAAACCGGCACCGGCAGTCAGTGAGTGGGTGACGATGAGTTTTGGCAGATTGTCATCTTGCACATCCACAAAACCATTTACCAACGAGAACTGAGCATTAATGTCACTGAGCCCCGCCACCAGTGGCAACAAGCCGGTTGGACGCACTTCAGTGGCCGCCGAAAAGACAATAATGTCTTCATCCAGCAAATCAATTTTGGCATCAAAAATCCCGTTGATGTTCTGCATATGCGGCAGGTGCAGAGCCTGACAAGATTCACACTCGAAAAACTCGATCCCTAACTGCAGCAGCCAGGTTTTCAATACGGTCAAATCGGGAACAGGTAAGTTATTCATGCCACACTACACAACAAGTACACGTGAAATTATCGGTGTAGCTTACGAAATGGGCAGTGATTTATCTATGCTCTCACGCAATAATTCGTGTCCTGACGTGAATTGTGGCCAACCGCCAGCCAGTACAAGGCCACTCGCCACGTTTTCCTCGGTCATTTTCTGAGGCCGTTTGCTCAAGTCATTCGCCGGTTTAACTGAGCCTTTGCTTATCTGAACTCGAAATTTTCTGATTAACATCTATGCTTGTGTGATGCATCCTGAAAAGGCATCACGATGTGATACGTTGATAATGAAGAAGTACCGGCAGTGCTTATTCGCGGTACGAGGAGGTATGATGGATCTCACCCGCTTTGCACAAATGGACAGCACCATGTTGATGAGTATCGTTAATATGAAGCTGCGTAATGAGTTCGACAATCTGTACGAGCTGGCTCAGGCCTACGATATTGATGCAGCCGCGCTGTGTGAAAAGCTCGAACACAGCGGTTTTCATTACCATCCGGAGTTTAATCAGTTCCGTTCGGTATAATATTAGCGCAAGACTCCCTGTCGCTGACGCTCTGCGCGGTCACTGATGCTGACCGCGCCACTTAACCGGTCTCATCGCTACCGGTCCTGCCGATGACGCATCACCTGCTCGGCCAGATAATCCAGTATTTGCCCCGCGACATCTTGCCCCGTAGCACGTTCAATACCTTCAATCCCGGGCGATGCATTCACTTCCATCACCAACGGGCCGCGCTTCGAGCGCAAAATATCGACCCCGGCCACATTCAAGCCGATGATCTGCGCGGCGCGTACCGCCATATCGCGCTCCGCGGCACTGATCTCCACCGGTGTGGCACTGCCGCCACGATGTAAATTGGAGCGAAACTCACCCGCCTTGGCTTGCCGTTTCATGGCCGCGACCACCCGATCGCCAATCACAAAACAGCGAATATCCGAGCCTTGCGCTTCGGCAATATACTCTTGCACCAGAATATTGGCATTCAACCCCCGAAAGGCATCGATGACACTTTCCGCAGCCTGACGGGTTTCCGCCAGCACCACGCCAATGCCTTGCGTGCCTTCCACCAGTTTCACCACCAATGGCGCACCGCCAACCATTTTGATCAGATCGTCCGTATCCCCTGGCGAGCTGGCAAACCCAGTGATCGGCAGGCCAATACCTTTGCGCGCCAAGCGCTGCAGTGAGCGTAATTTGTCACGCGCACGGCTGATAGAGGTGGAGTCATTCAGCACGTAGCTGCCCAGCATTTCAAACTGGCGCAGCACGCTGGTGCCATAGAAAGTAATCGAGGCACCAATACGCGGGATCACCGCATCGTATACCGGCAAAGGTTGCCCTTGGCAGTGCACTGAAGGCTCATCGGCATTGAGATTGATGTAACAGTGCAACGGGTCAATCACCTCAATGTGAAAACCACGCGCTTCAGCGGCTGCAACCAGCCGCTGGCACGAGTACAAAGAGGCATCCCGTGAAAGGATCGCGATGGAGAGCATTTAGCGGGTAATCCATCCCTGACGATGTAAATAATCCAGCATGAAAGGACGCGACTCTTTACTTAAGGTCGAACAGATATGCTGGCTCCAATTTTGCTGCTTGAGGTTACTGCCACGAGATTGCTAATAATGCTCCATCTCCGCATCATACTGCGCCAATTCCGCGCTATCCAGCGGCTGATACTGGTTTTCATGCAGCATAATCGACGCCGGTAGGCGCGGCTTTTGCTGCGGATCTTGCGCAGGATAACCCAAACACAGACCAAACAATGGCAGTACATGCTGCGGCAAGTGCAACAGATCGGTGACCGCCTGAATATGATTACGCAAACCGCCGATAAATACGCCGCCCATGCCCAATGACTCTGCCGCCAGTAAGGCATTTTGCCCCATCAGCGCCGCATCAATGCTGCCGGTTAACAGCTGCTCGGCAAATCCCAACTGCGCTTGCGGGTAAATCTGCTGATTACGGTTAAAGTCGGCACAAAAGACTAGAAACTCGGCCGCCTGTGCCACATAGGCCTGCTCGCCAGATAATTTCACTAGCTGCTGACGCAAGGCGGGATCGGTGATCCGAATAATACTGACCAGCTGCAAAAAGCTGGACGATGATGCCGCACGCGCCGAATCGATAATGGCGTGAAGTTGCTCTGGGCTGATCGGCCGATCCGTAAATTGACGGATCGAACGGTGTGAACAGATCAGATCAATGGTCGGTGTCATCATCATGCTCCTTTTTCTTACGCTCATGCCCAGCACTGTGGTTAAACGTCGGTTTAATCCAGCTGTCTAGCTGACCAAACCAGCCGGACACCAAAAACAACCCGGCCGGTAACATCAAAATCAGTCCGACAATGATCATCGTCGCGGCACTGCCCGTGCCACTGAGCCATGCCGGTAACAGAGAACTTTGTTTGATATCGAGGTAGCCAAGAATAATCAGTAAAAAACCGACCGCCTCGCTTATCACAATCGGCCAAGGGAGGACAAATTTAGGTCTTTGTGTCATGTAAAGCTCATCAGTTATTACGGTGCAGGTGCATCATGTTGTGCTAATTGCGCCGTTAACGCGGCGCGCAATTTCTCAATGCGCCGGCGGTTACTGCCAAAATCGTAAGGCAACACTTTAGACACAGAACAGATGCAGATACAAGCATGGTGCGTATCCAATAAAAACTCGACTTCGTCTGGTAAGCGCAACAGCCGCGAATGGCTCAACACTTTCAGGTAACCCGGCACATCTTTAATCACGTCAGTACGCGGCCAATTCACCACTAACTGACGCAGCGCCCGCCACACCACATCGGGCGGCACGGAAAAAGATAATGGGCTGATATAACTACTTTTATGCTGATCGCTACTGGATACGCCAGCATGCACATTACTGCATCCGGGCAGACTGGAAGGAATAGTCCGGCTCATCTTCACACTCTCCTTAGCTAACTAGGTGCTCTACTACCTAAGTGCTCTGATAGGCGTACACAGGACTCGCTCACCAGAACAGGTCACTTCATCCCACAACGGGGTTGGTTGGATTCCCTTTCACACGTTGATCCCCTTGCTACTTGAAGCTGCAGCGGTATTCGCCACGTTCGTTCCCCTCACAATCATATCGTTGGCACAGCGTTTACCTATGCACATGAGGATTTACTCACATGCCATCTACCTGCAATGCCAAGTCATTTGGGTACAGTCAGGGTATTCAGCTTACTGATAATGCAGGGCAAAAATTCGGAAAGGAAGCTGTGAGCAAAGCAGAATGAAAAGTTGTGGCGGCGCTCTCATCAAGCAGTCAAAGAGGACGGCGAAGCGAAATCATCGAAGAGAAATAAAAGCAATGAATGCAGTGGCACAGACACGTAACTCGCGCGTATCACTGCATTCATTGAATCTCACGTGGCGTAACGGCAAGCTACGCGGTAACTCAAAGCAACGTGATTGCAGTTAGCAAATCACGTTCGCCTCACGGACGCTTAACGATCGCTGCTGGCGCGCACGACAGGCTCGCCACGGCGCAAGGTCACATGAGACGCCGAATCCGGCTGCAGCTGAAACTCACTGACCGGTTCACGATTTTGGTTATGGAGGTGCATACTAAATGAAGCAAACGCTGCCACTGGAAGCGCAATCAGCATAAGGGCAATAAAAGAGTCCTTCATTAAGCATTCCTTTTGAGCAAAATTACTAAAACTTACATCGTGCCAAAATTTAACGCAGTCACCGAAAATAACAAGGGACAGCGCACAATATGGCAAATTTCGACTGGACATAAAGACATACACTGCTGTCCATTCATGCCAAAACTCAATTTAATAGATAAAACCTATCAAATTAACAGGCGATACCAATTTTATTCAAAATCAATCCGCTGGCATAGTGTCACACCATATCCAGTCGTTCAAAATCACCGCCTGTCATGATGTACAATGATCACGATGTACAATGACTTTGTGGCAAGAGACGAATGACGGCATTGAAGTTTATGCGGCAGGGATCTATTTCTGTTAGAGTAACCGGAAGTATTCCATTTAAAATGCTAATTTCGCGTAAACGCCTTGTAACTCAAAGGAGATTCTGAATGTTTGCAGTGATTTTTGGTCGTCCTGGTTGCCCTTATTGTGTCCGTGCCAAAGAGTTGGCCGAAAAGCTCAGTGCTGAGCGCGATGATTTCCGTTTCCGTTATATCGATATCCATGCGGAAGGCATTTCAAAAGCGGATCTGGAAAAGACGGTAGGTAAGCCAGTGGAAACTGTGCCACAGATTTTTATCGACCAGAAACACATCGGCGGCTGCACGGATTTTGAAGCCTATGCCAAAGAGCATTTGAGCCTGTACAACGCGTAATTCGCCTCTTCGTGTCGTCATAATCGAGTAGATTATTTGTACGCTGCGCTCAGCGCCGTGAGAACATAAAAAAATGCCCGTAATGGGCATTTTTTGTTTTTGTATCTTGCGTCTATCTTCGCGCCAGTCTTATTTATAACGCGTATTAATGTGACACTTTCATGCAGAAAATATTTTCACACGCACTCTTTCCACGCGTATTTACGTGCGTACTATTTTCACAGGTAGTTGACAGCTAATTTCCTGATAGGCTATCGGTCTCTATTTACGGTTAAATCACGATCAATTTAGCATCAAAATAAATACAATTATTTTACTTTAGTGTGGCTAATATTGGACTGACTGTATTTTTTTTGTGGCGCCTGACTCAACGCGCGGCGAGCATGCGATTTGTAGTGCAGTAAAATGCGGCTACCAAAGACATACAGCAATGTGCCCAAACCGCACCAGAATGCGGCCCCGATAAAATACACCACGGTGTCGAGAAAACTCTCGTAACGGGAAAAAGCGGCGAGCCGGATCAGCATACACAGCGGCGCCACCACCAGCGCGCCCATCAAGCCATGTAAGAGACCATGACGACGCGCAAAATGCGCCGATACAATGCCTGGCAGCATAAATAACAACAGCCCCGGATGGCTATGGGGATCGGCAGAATAAGCCGCTTCAGAATATGGATAGTGCATGCCCTGAAAGAAGAAAATCACACAAAATAAAAATCCACCCAGCATGACCACATTCCAGTTCCACTTCAGCATCAGTCGACTCCTTTCGACGAGGGATGGCAGAAAAAACCATCACGGAATACAGGAATAGAATAAGCAAACCACTAAATGCTGACCAAGTTCAAGACTTATAGCCAAATAGACAAGAAATCTAAAAAAGTTAGATGTAAAATAAAACTCAGATACGGAATTGATAATTATCCTGAGAGTTAACGCATCATTTCATTTAAGTTATCAAAACATTCCGTTCACAATAAGCTGTGTCCTGCCATGCGCTGCATGATTTAACAGGCATTATACATTTACTCTTCAGCCACAGAATTACCATCGTGAATATCGACGTATCAGCATTGCTCAATGGAAATGACATACTGCTTTTGTTTGTCGTACTGGCCCTCGGCCTGTGTCTTGGGAAATTACGCTTCGGCTCTATCCAATTGGGTAATTCAATCGGGGTTCTGGTCGTTTCTCTGCTGCTCGGCCAAATGCACTTCTCGCTTAATGCCGAAGCGCTGAGCCTTGGATTTATGCTGTTCATCTTCTGTGTCGGTATCGAAGCCGGCCCAAACTTTTTTGCCATATTTTTCCGCGATGGTAAGAACTACCTGCTGCTGGCATTGGTTGTGGTGGTCACTGCGCTGATCATTGCCTTTGCCCTTGGCCGCTGGTTAGGCTGGGATATCGGTCTAACCGCCGGTTTACTCGCCGGCTCCATGACCTCGACCCCAGTGTTGGTGGGGGCCAGAGAATCGCTCCTGAGTGGCTCGCACAATATCGCCGATCCAGCGCTGGTGCGCACCGCGCTGAGTAACCTCAGCCTCGGTTATGCCCTGACCTATTTGGTCGGTCTGGTCAGCCTTATTTTGGCGGCGCGCTATCTGCCAAAATTGCAACGTCAGGATCTGGTGACCAGTGCGCAAGAAATTGCCCGCGAACGTGGCCTTGACCCAGACAGTCAGCGCAAGGTGTATCTGCCGATTATCCGCGCCTATCGCGTGGGACCGGAGCTGGTCGAATGGAGCGGCGGTAAAAACCTGCGTGAACTGGGAATTTATCGACAGACTGGCTGTTATATCGAGCGTATTCGTCGTAATGGCATCTTAGCCAGCCCCGATGGGGATGCGGTGCTGCAAGTTGGCGATGAGATTGCACTGGTAGGTTACCCCGATAGCCATGCGCGCCTTGACCCGAGCTTTCGCGAAGGTAAAGAGGTGTTCGACCGTGACTTGCTCGACTTGCGTGTCGTCACCGAAGAGATTGTGGTGAAAAACGACAGCGTGGTCGGTAAGCGTCTGGCTCATCTGCGTCTGACCGATCAGGGCTGCTTCTTAAACCGCATCGTCCGCTCGCAAATCGAAATGCCAATTGACGACACCATCGTCCTAAACAAAGGTGATGTGCTGCATGTCAGCGGCGATGCCCGCCGTGTTCGCGGCTTGGCCGATCGGGTTGGCTTTATCTCCATCCACAGTCAAGTGGCGGACTTACTGGCGTTTTGTAGCTTCTTCATCATCGGTTTGATGGTGGGACAAGTGACGTTCCAGTTCAGCCAGTTTACCTTTAGCTTTGGTAATGCTGCCGGTTTGCTGTTCTCCGGTATCATGCTGGGCTTCTTGCGAGCGAACCACCCCACCTTCGGTTATGTACCGCAAGGGGCACTGACCATGACCAAAGAGTTTGGTCTGATGGTGTTTATGGTAGGGGTTGGCCTGAGCGCCGGTAGCGGCATGAACAATGAAGTCGACAGCATCGGATTACAGATGATTTTTGGTGGCTTACTGGTCAGTTTAGGGCCGGTCATTATTGCCTATCTGTTCGGTGCTTATGTGCTGAAAATGAACCGTGCGATGTTGTTCGGTGCCATTATGGGGGCCCGTACCTTGGCGCCGGCGATGGAAGTGATCAATACCCTGTCACGCAGTAATATTCCGGCGCTCGGCTATGCCGGTACTTATGCGATTGCTAACGTACTGTTGACGCTGGCTGGCTCCTTGATCGTGGTGTTCTGGCACTGATTTCTACCTTCAGTAGTCAGTGATTTAAGGCTCAAAAAAATCCCGGGGAACCCCGGGATTTTTATTGCAGCCAACGACAGCGATACCTTTCAACTTGCAGCGCCGGCTTATAGGCTCTGCTTAGGCAGCGCGGTCTTCCGCACAAGCTGGATTTGGATGCGGGCCATTCACATGATCGACCTGCACCGCACGGCTACGCAATGCTTCGGCGGCCAACATCTGCTCAGCTTCCGCTTCGCTGATAATCGCACTGGCTTTGGCTTGCTCCACCAACTCATTGAGCGCAACTTTACGTGGTAATTTACCGCTACGCTGCGCATCTGCCAGCTTCAGTTCGATATCACGTGCGCCATACATCGCCAAGAACGCCGACTCCATGATATTGATTGCCTCATCCGGCGCTTGACCAACAAAGCACAGGTTAGTCAGGCGATCACGCTGCGCCCCTGGCACCATCATCAGCTTGGCAATTTTCAGCGCCGTTTCATCCTGTACCGGCTTGTAACTTACGCCGTACGGGAACACCGCAACCCGCAACATGGTCGCAACAGCGCGATTGCTGAAGTTTTGGAAGAAGCTATCAAAGGCTTTGCCACACTGATACAAGCAGTATTGCAAACCATATTCAGCCAACGGCAGATCTTCCTTCAAACGCCCTTCTTGCTCGTAGCGTTTCAGTACTGCAGACGCCAGATACAGATGGCTGAGGACATCCCCCAAACGCGCCGACAGCATCTCCTTACGCTTCAGATCGCCGCCCAACACCAACATAGCCATATCTGCGGTCAATGCCAGCGCTCGGCTCATGCGTCCTAGCTGCTTGTAATAGCGGCTCAGTGGACTGCCCGATGGCGCGGCATTTAATTTACCCGCCGTAATGCCCTGCCAGAAGGTGCTGAAGAAGTTAGTCACACCAAAGCCGATGTGCTTAAACAGCAACTCATCAAAAGCCTGCAAACCGGCTTTTTCATCAGGGTTGGCCGCCGCTTCCATCTCACCCAATACAAACGGATGACAACGGGTCGCACCTTGACCGAAGATCATCAGGTTACGGGTCAGGATGTTGGCCCCTTCCACGGTAATGGCCACCGGAATACCAAAATAATGGTGTCCCAGATAGTTCATTGGGCCTAACTGGATAGCGCGACCCGCATGGATATCCATGGAGTCATTCAGCAGCTGACGACCAATTTCGGTCATGTGATACTTGGCAATTGCCGTCACAATCCCCGGGGTTTCACCGGTATCCAATGCCGTAGTGGTAAAGGTACGCGCAGCTTCCAGCAAATAGGTCAGACCGCCAATGCGCCCCATCGCCTCAGCCACCCCTTCAAAGCGACCAATCGACAGACCAAACTGCTTACGCACATATGAATACGCCCCGGTGGTACGGGTAGTCAGATGGCCAATCGCGGTGCCCAGCGCCGGTAACGAAATACCGCGCCCCGCTGAAAGACATTCCACCAGCATACGCCAGCCTTTACCGGCATAAGATGGGCCACCGATAATCCAATCCAGTGGGATAAACACATCTTTACCCCATGTAGGCCCGTTCATGAAGGCCAGATCCATTGGAATATGACGTGCGCCAACCTCGACACCTGGGTGATTAGTTGGGATCAGGGCACAGGTAATCCCGATGTCCTCTTTATCCCCCAACAGGTGCTCTGGATCATACATTTTGAACGCTAAGCCCAGTACCGTCGCCACCGGTGCCAACGTGATATACCGCTTGTTCCAGTTCAGGCGAATACCCAGCACGTCTTTACCGTCATACGTGCCACGGCAAACAATGCCTTTATCCGGAATACTGCCCGCATCGGAGCCCGCTTCAGGGCCGGTCAGTGCAAAGCACGGGATCTCACGGCCATCCGCCAGCCCCGGTAACCAGCGCTGCTTTTGCTCCTCGGTGCCGTAATGCGACAGCAGTTCGCCCGGGCCTAATGAGTTTGGCACCATGACGGTCACCGCCGCCGTGGTACTCTTGCTGGCGATTTTGGTCACAATGGTGGAGTTAGCCAAAGAGCTAAACTGACGACCACCAAACTCTTTGGCGATGATCAGTGAGAAGAAACGCTCTTTTTTCAGGAACTCCCACACCTCTGGCGGCAGATCGTTTAACTCATGCACGATCTGATAGTCATCCAGCATGTTGAGCAGGGTTTCCACCTGATTATCAAGGAACGATTGCTCTTCGGCTGTCAGTTTTGGCTTTGGCAGCGCATGCAGTTTATTCCAATCAGGCTGACCGCGAAACAGGTCCCCTTCCCACCAGACAGTACCCGCCTCCATGGCTTCACGCTCTGTCGCAGACAACGGCGGCAGAATGCGCTTGAATACCTTAAAAGCCGGGCCTGAGATATAACGTTGGCGCAGACTGGTCATTATGTTCATCCTTCATAATAGGGTTGGTAACTTCATCATCCGCCGTTGGCGGCTGCGCTGACGGGTTGTAGTAATAATTCAGCGCTATGAATTGGAGCGGCAACGCCGCCAGCCAGATACGGAATGATCCGGTCAATCAGATCACTGATCTGGATATGCTGACCAAAATCGGCCAACGCTATCTCACGCAGAGCCACATTAGAGGCCATGGCAAACACTGCCGTCCCCAGCGTGAAGTGCAAACGCCAAAATAATTCGGCGGTATTCAGTGTTGGATTCGCTCGCTGTACCGCACGGGTGAATAACGCCAACACATCGCCATAGCGGGTGGTGATAAACCAACGCAAGTGCCCCTGCACATCGGTATATCCTCGCCCTAACAGCTGCATAAATAAGGTGGTGCCCTCTGGCCGTAAGGCGGTCAATTGCAACAGCGGCGCTTTAAAAGCCTGAAAGACCTGCTGCAAACTTGGGGTTTGATCGCTACGCAAAACCGCATCTAATTCCAGCTCCAGGGCCGGCATAAACACTTCCAGATACCGTGCCAGCACCGCACGAATCAGCTCTTTTTTCGAGCCAAAGTGATAATTGACGGACGCCAGATTCACTTCAGCCTCTGCGGTAATAGTCCGCAATGAGGTGTCATTAAAGCCCTGCTCGGCAAACAACCGCTCAGCGGCATCAAGAATTCGGGCTTTGGTATCGGGCCTGACGGTCATAGTCATACACTCATATTAAACAGATGTTTAAAATCTACATCCCATTAACATTGCAGTCAATGATTTTAAACAGATGTTTTATTTTTGTGTAAACAGCGTACCAATGCCGACAGCAGCAGAAATTTAGTTATTTAAAATCAAATGGTTATTTAGAGTGAAATACCGTTCGATGAGACACACCGCTCGCGTGCAAACACCAAACCCGCCCATTCACGCACAAGCCAACAAAGGAATCAGGGCAAGAGCAAGAGGGAAGGAAGGAAGGAAGGAAGGAAGGAAG
>NZ_JRKB01000102.1:0-277 GCF_000800945.1 Plesiomonas sp. ZOR0011 | reverse complement strand
CAGTCAGGGTAGTTTTACCGTGGTCAACGTGGCCGATAGTACCAACGTTAACGTGCGGTTTAGTACGTTCAAATTTCTCTTTAGACATTGAATTGTCCCTCTAGACACGGTTATCGGTGGCAATAGTTACCACATCAACCAAGCGTAGTGCTTGCTGAGTATACATCAACGGTGAAAATGGGATAGAAGAGTTCAGGAAGAAATGGTGCTGATACCCAGAATCGAACTGGGGACCTCACCCTTACCAAGGGTGCGCTCTACCGACTGAGCCATATCA
>NZ_JRKB01000101.1:0-5497 GCF_000800945.1 Plesiomonas sp. ZOR0011 | reverse complement strand
GTCGTCCAGCCTGCACCGCCAAACGAAACGCACTGGCCATCGCAACCGGATCGGCGGCCGCCGCAATCGCGGTATTGACCAGCACCGCATCTGCGCCCAGCTCCATCGCCTGCGCCGCCTGCGACGGCGCGCCAATCCCCGCATCGACAATCACCGGCACGCTGGCTTGCTCAATGATGATGCGCAAAAAGGCTTGCGTTTGTAGCCCTTGATTGGAGCCTATCGGCGCACCCAGTGGCATCACCGCCGCGCAGCCCACCTCCTCCAACCGCTTACACAGCACCGGATCGGCATGGCAATACGGCAATACCGTAAAGCCATCGCGTACCAACTGCTCGGCTGCCTGCAGGGTTTCCCACGGATCAGGCAGCAGGTATTTCGGATCTGGGTGGATTTCCAATTTCAACCAGGTAGTGCCGAGCGCCTCACGCGCGAGGTGCGCTGCCAGGATCGCTTCTTTGGCATCGCGCGCACCGGAGGTATTCGGCAGCCAACGCAGATGTGGCATTGCACGCAAAGGGGTGAGGATATCGTCTTGCCCACCACCACAATCGACCCGCTTCAACGCCATGGTCACCAACTCACTACCGCTGGCCTGCAACGCCGCCGCCATTTGCGTAGCCGAAGCAAATTTACCGCTGCCGGTCAGCAGCCGTGAGCCAAAGGTCACGCCCCCCAAGTGCAACTCATCGTGCCCAGTGGTTGGGGTTATCAACGCACGGGCAGATTGGCTGGCGTCATCCGTGGACAAAGTCTTGGATGCTAAAATGTTGTCAGTTTGGTTTTGCATAAAGTCGTCCCTCTTCTCAACCGCCAGCAATCGCCTGAAATACGGCTAATTGATCGCCTGCTTGAAGCTGTGTTTGCGCCCACACGCTGCGCGCCAAGATTTGTTGATTGAGCGCCACGGCGCAGCCCTGCTGCGGCAAAGCGCGTTGCTGTAATAACTCAGCCACCGTAACCGGCGCTGCTAGCGTGACCGGTTGGCCATTTAGCACTATGGTTAATTCGCCCATGGTTAACGTCCCCATTGCTGACCCCCGCCACACACCGGACAGTCCGGATCGCTGGCCGGTTGCAACACCTGCCACTGTCCTTGCCATAAATCACAGCGCACCATAGTGGCGCACGCTGCCAACCCAGCGCGATCCGCCGACCTTTGTAAGCCAATCCGCAGCGCTTGTGTCGCCTGCCAGTGGCCGGCTAGCGCGGGGAGTGGACTGATGATCCCTAACGTACGGCAACTGCCTGCTTCATCATGTGACGAGGCGGGAAACTGACAGTGATAACAGCCACCACCGGGGACAAAACTCATCAACTGACCGCGCCAGCCAGCTACCGCAGCGCTAACCAGCGGTTTACCCGCCGCCACGCAGGCAGCATTCACCGCCTGACGGGTCGGCATATTGTCACTACAATCGAGCACCAGATCGACCAGCGGCACTTCACGCGCCAGCCAGCCAGCGTCCACCCGCACGCGAGAAGTCCGCAAACGGCCAGCCGCACGCCCCTCTGACAACGCCGCGTGCGCGGCCTCGCTTTTACTGCGACCGACATCCTGTAGCCGATACAGCCCTTGGCGCGGTAAATTGGATAACTCCACCTCATCGTCATCAGCGGCGACCACCACACCGACGCCCGCAGCCAGTAAAGCCTGCGCAGCTGCGCATCCCAATCCGCCTAATCCAATTTGCAGCACGCGCAGTTTGGCTAAGGTGGCCTGACCGACTTCACCGACCTCATCAAGCATGATCTGACGGCTAAAGCGGATAAATGCGTGATCGTCTAACATTTGACCGCCTCCTCAACTGTGGCCGAGAGCGGCGTATTACCCTGCCAGAGTGACTGCCAACGCTGCACGGTGACCGACAAATCCTCGGCTTGCGTTACCGCCCGCACGACCGCAATGCTACCCACGCCACACGCCAACACCTGCGGCGCACACGGTAAATCAATGCCACCAATGGCCACCGTGGGAATACTGCCGACTAACGCCTGCAATTGGCGTAAACGCCCCAGCCCCTGCGGACGAGACGGCATCTGCTTCGTTGGTGTCGGGAAAATATGGCCCAGAGCGATATAGCTTGGCTGCAGCGCCAGCGCTTGCAGCAATTCGGCATAACCGTGGGTCGATACACCGAGACGCAGACCGGCCGCCGCTAGCGCAGATAAATCCGCCAATGCCAGATCCTCTTGCCCCAGATGCACGCCATAGGCACCATGCTGTAACGCCGCTTGCCAGTGATCGTTGATAAACAGCTGCGCCTGATAACGGCGACCTAACGCCACCGCCGCCGCAATTTGCGCATCAACGTCTGCGCTAAACGGCGCTTTGATGCGTAACTGCAAAGTCCGTACGCCCAGCGCCAGCAAACGCTCTAATAGCGCCAACGAATCGACCACCGGATAAAAACCCAGCGGCGCTGATTGGCATGGCGCAAAGTGATGAGCGGGAAATGAATGCGTTGCCGACAATGCCGGCATCCACGCCGCCAGTGGCAGCGGAAAGTCTGCGACCTGTGTCGGCCACTGCAGTGGTTGGGGGAAAACTCTGGCGGCTTGAGTGGCCAGCGCTCCAGCCAGCAACAGTGCATCCGCGCCATCAAATCCCAGTTGTGGCATCAGCGCCCAGGCCGCCTGTAAACAAGCCGGCTCGCCAGGAGCCGCACGCCATTGACGCAGGCTGGCACCTTGCCAGTGCACTTCATCAATCCAACCGCCGTCGGAAGCTTGCGTCGTGGAGATCGGCGCTAATGACGTTGATGGCAAGGCACGGGTTATCACGCCAGCCATCTCGGCCGCTTGGCGGATCTGCGTCGAATACGTCAGGAGATCAGGCATTTGGCACCTCCGCCGAATCAGCCGAGTGATACAGCTCAGCACCGCGCGCACGAAACTCTTGCGCCATCTGGCACATCCCGGCATCACTGGCCGTAGAACCAAGCGCTGTCGAGTCGGTGGCCGCTGATGCGTCAGCCGCCTGTGCTTGCGCATAGCTGCGGATATCTTGCGAGATCTTCATCGAACAAAATTTCGGGCCACACATCGAGCAAAAATGCGCAACTTTGCCCGATGCCTGCGGCAAGGTGGCATCGTGATAGGCTCGCGCGGTATCGGGGTCGAGGGATAAGTTAAACTGATCTTCCCAGCGAAACTCAAAACGCGCCTTGGACAAGGCATTATCGCGGCGCTGCGCCCCCGGATGGCCTTTCGCCAAATCGGCAGCATGTGCCGCTAGCTTGTAGGTGATGAGGCCGGTTTTCACATCGTTCTTATCCGGCAACCCCAGATGCTCTTTCGGCGTGACATAGCACAGCATCGCGCAGCCATACCAACCAATCATCGCTGCACCAATGCCGGAAGTGATGTGGTCATAGCCCGGTGCAATATCGGTGGTCAGTGGCCCTAAAGTATAGAAAGGCGCGCCGCCGCAGTGCTTGAGCTGCTCATCCATATTGGCTTTAATCAGCTGCATCGGCACATGCCCCGGTCCTTCAATCATCACCTGTACATCATATTCCCAGGCAATTTTGGTCAGCTCGCCTAAGGTATGCAATTCGGCAAACTGCGCGGCATCATTGGCATCGTGGATTGAGCCCGGGCGCAAGCCATCACCCAGCGAGAGAGACACATCGTACGCCTGACAGATTTCGCAAATCTCACGAAAATGGGTATACAGGAAGTTTTCTTGATGATGCGCCAGACACCACTTAGCCATAATCGATCCACCGCGCGAGACAATGCCGGTCAGACGCTCAGCGGTCAGCGGAATATGGCGCAGCAACAAACCGGCATGCAGGGTAAAGTAGTCCACTCCTTGCTCGACCTGCTCTAACAGAGTATCGCGCATCACCGCCCAGCTCAGATCTTCCGCCACCCCATTCACTTTTTCCAACGCCTGATACATCGGTACGGTACCGATCGGCACTGGGCTATTGCGTAAGATCCACTCGCGCGTCTCGTGGATCCGCCGACCAGTGGAAAGATCCATCACCGTATCGGCGCCCCAACGGGTGGCCCACACCAGTTTCTCAACTTCCTCTTCCACTGAAGAGGTGACCGAAGAGTTACCGATATTGGCATTCACCTTCACCATAAAGTGGCGGCCAATAATCATCGGCTCCGCTTCTGGATGGTTGATATTTAAAGGAATAATCGCGCGGCCGGCCGCCACTTCTTGGCGTACAAACTCCGGCGTAATTTGAGATGGGATCTGCGCGCCGAACGCTTCACCGGCATGCTGCTGCGCCAATACCCCTTGCGCCTCGGACCATGCCGTCATGTTTTCACGCAGCGCAATGTACTCCATCTCCGGCGTAATAATGCCTTGCCGTGCGTAATGTAGCTGAGTCACCGCTTTACCCAGCTGCGCACGTCGAATCGGTGCGCGCTGCGGAAAAGGTTGATCTAATGGCTGCGCCTCCGCCTGTTGCTGGCGGGTATAGCCTGAGCTCGGTTCAGCCAGCCACTGGGTATCTGCCCGTTCACTGATCCATTCTTCACGCAGTCGCGGCAAGCCGCGGCTAACATCCAAGGTAGCGGCCGGATCGGTATAAGGGCCTGAAGTGTCATACACCATCACCGGCGCATTGGGCTCATAGCGTGGCGTAGCCGGATCGCCGCCCACTAACGTCGGCGACATGCTGATCGCGCGCATGCCCACCTGCAAGTCAGGGCGACTGCCCGGCAAAAATACTTTTTCCGAATTGGGATGTGCGGCCCCCTGCAAGGTAGCCAGAAATTCACGCGCGGCGGCGCGCTGCTGCGATCTAGAGTTAACTGCTGATTTTTCAACAAGATGAGGTGACATAGCATTCCTTATAACGGGTTAATAAGAGATGCTTGTCGAACGTAGAAAGAAAAGAGGAGGGGGACGAGGTCGCTTGGCGTTTTCGCTTAATACAGCGTTGTCATCATTGGGTTCATCATCATCTCATCACCCAATAACCGTGCCGCATCATCACTCAACGCGATTTAACCACCGTACCAAGCGCGCCGAGGCGGCCGGTACTGTCCATCGCGGATAAGGAAATGTTCACGTTGCCCATGCAACGCTAATCACAGCTTCATGCGATACCACATTACACTTACCGCGCGGGGAAAACCCACTCTTGTTCCCTTCGCAGGTATTAACCTGATCAGGTTCCACGGATCCCGCATTACAACTGCGGTCTCAGCCAAACGGCACTCCGACAAGAGTCTCGAGTATAAAGCAGTGCCGCTCAGAAACAAATGCTTAACCGTAATAACGTCAACGCATGGGAAGAAAAGGGAGATGGATTGCGATGGGAGGATGTAAGGAGATCGAATAGGAATCGCGTAGATAAAGCCTCAAAAGGCCAACATAAGAGGGGAAAATCATAGTGAAGCAAGAATACAGACAATAAAAAAGCCAGCATTTCTGCTGGCTTTTTTATCTGGCAGGGGCGGAGGGACTCGAACCCCCAACATTCGGTTTTGGAGACCGACGCTCTACCAATTGAACTACGCCCCTAAA
>NZ_JRKB01000100.1:0-5553 GCF_000800945.1 Plesiomonas sp. ZOR0011 | reverse complement strand
AGCAACCTTGGGGTTTCAGATAACAAGAAATTCAAGCAGGGACATTTTGAAATGAGCATTCGCTGCGCGAATTTTATGCCCATTTCAAACCACTTCGCACGCAGGCGTGCTCCGTTATGCCCCTTAATTAAATGTTAGCCGGAATGAGTTCTGAATATAGATTTCAGTCGAATGAAATAAACCGTAGTAAAGTGCTACGGCCTACCAGAATAATATTATTTTAAGAATGGTTATCGGGATAAATGAGCCCATACCATGTTTGCTGAATGTCCCATTACTCGTACCATTCTTACTCAGAGCAATGTCATATGTTCTAAATGAAGGGCTTGTTCTAAGCCGCCCACATCGAGAGGCTCCCAACCAAGTTCAGCGATCAACTTGCTTACAATGTTTTTCGCGTTTAAATCATTACCACAATACATCATCATTGGTTTTACGTTGTAGTTTGGGTAGACATTGTTCTCGAAATTTTCATACCCGTAAATGGTGAAGGCTTTTACAACATGAGTATCAGGTACCAGATGTTGTATCATTTCGGAACCAGGCTGTGTGCTATTGAGCCCGTGGCTGAGGTTTGCACCGACAGGATTTGTGCAATCAATAAGAATTTTCCCCTTTAACTCACGACCAAGCGCATGAAGCGCCACTTTGTTTGCTTCGAAAGGTGTAGCAAGAAACACGATATCCGCATCCTTTACAGCAACAGAAGGCTCTTCGATTGCCAAGTTGCTGTTTTTTGCCAATGCATTTTTTACATTGTCAGAATTTGGATCTTTGGCCGCAAGAGTAACATCGTATCCTAGGTGTTGGAGTTTATCTGCCAGTGGTGCGCCTACCTTGCCGTAGCCAATAAATGCAATCTTCATGATGAGGTCCTTGTCATGGAACAAGTCATGGCATTAAGTATAGTAGTTAGCATGAGCGGTTGAGACAGTAATGTAACTGTTTGAACTGGCATCGGTTCCGGCTAACAAAGAGCTAAAGTAGGGACATTTTGAAATGGGCATTCACTGCGTGAATTTTACGCCCATTTCAAACCACTGCGCACGCAAGCGTGCTTCGTTATGCCCCTTAGCTAGAAGTTAACCGGAATTTTCTATTAAGTACCAATTCAGCCGAATGATAAATCGCTAATGGGCATAATTTCTCATCACCTAAAATTTAATCCCACAAAAACATGCTCGTTTCTTTGTTCAGAATTTCTAATTCAAATGCTTGTGTACATGCTGAACCCGCGAATCCGTAGCAAACATGTAAAGGCAGTAAGTGCTCTTCGCGTGGGTGGCAATAGCGAGAAAAGGGGGCTTTGTCCCAGTTAGTTAGACGGTCACATCGTTCGTTTTCTGACAGTTCTCGGCTTGTACATGTAGCAATGAGCCATTGTTGGAATGCGTTGTTTGCGGCTTTCATCTCGGTTGTTTCTGGGGTGAAGAATGCTCTCATATTGTGAAATGAAAAACCTGAACCGATAAGAAGTATCGACGGATCATTTAAATCTCTTAATGCTTCACCTAACCGAATGTGAGATTCTGGATTCAAGCTGCTAAGTAATGAGAGCTGTACGCAGGGTATATCGGCTTCTGGGTACATTATTTTCAATGGTACAAAGAGCCCATGATCAAACCCGCGATTTGGGTCTGCTGTTACTGTTATACGAGCCGATTTAAGTTTGGTTGTGATGTCGTGAGCTAGTTTTGGTGAGCCAGAGCAAGGGTATTGAATGGTGTATGATTCAGGTGGAAATCCAACATAGTCGTAAATTAATGTTGGCATAGATCCTGAGGTCACTGCAGCACTATGCGATTCCCAATGCGCACTCACCATTATGATCGCTGACGGTTTTGAAATCTGTTTGGCTATCGTTTGTAGGCACGAAACCATCTGCGCATGTTGAGGATCGCCAAGGAGGGGTAATGGGCCACCGCCGTGAGAAATGAAGAGTGCTCGGTGTTGGGTAGCCATAAACAAATTCCTATTGGTCAGAATTGAATGCTATTGGTCAGTATAGTCTTTTGCTAGCACTCGAAACTGCGTTTGCGCGTCAAAATAGCAGATAAAAAATTAAGGTAGTGCGGAGGGGCTTCTATACCAAGCTTCTACCAGCATCGGTTCCGGTTAACAAAGAGCTAAAGTAGGGACATTTTGAAATGGGCATTCACTTGCGTGAATTTTATGCCCATTTCAAACCGCTGCGCACGCAGGCGTGCTACGCTATGCCCCTTAGCTAAATGTTATGTGCTTCCATGAAGATTCACTATTTATGTGATATTAACATCTGTTTAAGACTCATCCTGCATTTCCTACGTGTTAGAAAATGAACCCTCGACTTTGATGATGAGCCTGAAGATCATCGCAAAATTTTCTTATATTACATGTTATGCTTGAAAAGTCTTTTTATCTTCAGAGGTTTTAGATGGCTAAGAATAGAAGTCGTAGACTAAGGAAGAAGTTGCATGTGGGTGAGTTTGCTATCTTTGGTTTCGAGTTCAGTTGTGAACTGAATGCATTCGATGAAGAAAAAGTAGACACTTTAGTAGATGACTTTATTTCATTTATAGAGCCAAGAAAACTCATGATGGGTGGCGGAGTATCTGAATTTACCTTTGAGGCATTTGTCTGTGGAGATGGCAGTCCATGTTCCGAGCTCGATCGTATAGCTGTCGGAGAGTGGCTGGAAAATCATAGCCTGTGCAAAAAAGTGGTGTTAGGCCATCTAGTGAATGCATATTATCCAGAGAGTATTTAACACGGTCTATTAGAACCACGCACATAACAAGAAGTTAAAGCAGGGACATTTTGAAATGGGCATTCGCTACGCGAATTTTATGCCCATTTCAAACCGCTGCACACGCAAGCGTGCTACGCTATGCCCCTTAACTAAATGTTATCAGGGAAGGAACTAAGCTTATATATGTTGCGAATGAGCATTCTATGCTGTCTCAGTAGAATTTATTATCATTAACATCTATTCAATTAGTTGCATTGTTTCAGATGAGAGGTTGATTGAATTTGCAATTTTATAAAATGTTCCAGCTGCATGACTTTGTTTTATTGTCAAAGTCGCATTGGAATTCGATATCTGATATATTAAGGTGTACATCTTTGTTTAATTCAGACCATGTGGATTTGATTTTTGTTTCGTTATTAGCGCTAAGTGCGCTATATTGTTTTATTTTCTTTGATACATAGTTGACGCTGATACCAGAATCTCTAATCTTAGTCGCTCGAGAGAAATTATAAAAATCATAACCGATTAATTTAATGTTGTTTTGTTTTTCATATTTAAATGTGAAAATTGAATTGTCTGCATTCCATGTGCCACTAGATTTATAATGGTATAAGGTAATAAATAAGAGGCCTTTCTTTATTTTTACAGAAGGACTCATGCAATCTATTGTGTCATTATTGTAATAGTTAAACCCCGGGATAGTATAATTTGAAGATACAGCATCTTCATATCCTCCTTCTTTGGATATTAGAACTATTACTTTTCTAGGGTTGAGTTTTATCTCATTACCAAACTCATCAAATTGTCTATCATTACTTTGGCTTGTTTCTTCAACAATGAATGCTAAGTCAATCAGTCCATCATTATTTAGATCTCCTGTTGCTTCATTTATCAGAATGGTGTTGGCGGGAATGAACGTTTTTGGAATGACTGTTTTCGCGGAGGTTGAAAAAGCAAAAAATAGAATAAGTAGTGACGGAAATACTTTCATATAGTTAGCCTAAACTAGAAATCAGTTAGCAGCGTAAGTGGTGATTGACACCTATCATAACGCTAAAATATTAACTTAATTTAACACATCGTTTTGAGTTAAGTACATAGCCTTGATAAGGAACCATGAGGTTCTAATATTTTAACTGCCCCGCAATCTTCAGCCCTGTATGATGTGCCGTGATAACAAAAAGCTCAAGCAGGGACATTTTGAAATGGGCATTCACTGCGTGAATTTTATGCCCATTTCAAACCGCTGCGCACGCAGGCGTGCTCCGCTATGCCCCTTAGCTAAATGTTAGCCGGAATAGGTATTAACAAGCATTACAGGCGAATGTAATTGTGCAATAAGCCGTAGGGAATACACTACGGCATGCGTGATATTATAAGAGATGAGTTGTATTATATGAGATTAGATGTAACGCATCATGATGATATCACGTTGTGCATCAGCACCTAGTTGAAATATATGTTCTCCGACTTCAACAAAATCGAACTTCTTATAGAAGGCAATTGCTCGTGGGTTGTGCTCCCATACACCAAGCCATACCACATCAGTATTGCGTTTTTTTAGTTCAGCTAGGCAAGCCTTCATCATTTCTTGAGCAATACCATGGCCATGCCAAGGTTTATCAACATAAAAACATAGAATTTCACGTGGAGTTTTAGCTTCTACACATGAAGGAAATTCCTCCCAACGCATTTGAGCATATCCAGCAAGCATGTTTTCACATTCGCAAACTAGCGTGATCCAATTTGGATTTTGAATTTCTTTTAGCTGATGCTCTTTGCTGTAGTTGGATTGGCAGTGAAGCTCCATATCTTCTGGAGTATTGCTGCTCGCAAAGGTATCGCGGAAGGTGCGTTCTGCGAGAATGGCAAGTTGTTCTGCATCTGAGGGCTGCGCAATGCGGATTAACATAAATGAATCCTTAGGCTGGAAATACAATTTATTTGTGATAATAGCGCAGTGTAAACTTCCATTTTTATGAGAGTTTGCAACCGATTGTAAGAAATTGGCATGGAATCATGAATCGAAGCGTAATGGTTATCATAGCGTTATTGGTATTTAAATTTCTTATGCCTACCAACGTGGGTGTTGCTACATTGTTAAGTTAGGTCGTAAGTGGAACGAACAATACAGTTGCTTTAATGGGCATGGGGTTCCGGCTAACAAAAAACTCAACAGGGACATTTTGAAATGGGCATTTGCTGCGCAAATTTTACGCCCATTTCAAACCACTGCGCATGCAAGCATGCTCCGTTATGCCCCTTAGTTAAATGTTATCTGAAAGGCGAATTTAATAGGCTTTCGTGGTCTAAATTTCAGTCCGTAGCCAAGCTAGTTTTCTCGGCGCATTTGTATTCTTTCTTCGGTTTAGCTTCAGAGTCGAATGGTCGAGTTGTCTTGGCCACTGTGCTATTTGCGTAAATATTGTATTCTTTCCATTCTTGAACATAGTTGGCGAATGAGCGCGTTGCAGTTTCAGCGGTATAGGCGAATGTAATCCAGCTTTATTTCCCGTCAGTAGGTTCTGCGGTTGCGGAGAGAACGGGCATAGCATGGTTTGCGGAAACTGGAAAATCGTATTCTTTCCTGTTGTTAGCATGATGTGTGGTTGCACAAAATCAGTGTTCTTTTGCGCAATCTAAGTCGAATGGTCGAGTCACGTGACAAATCATCGGTAGAAGCGGGTAAGTTCAGGCTCGCCGCGGAAAGCAGCTTTTACTTAAGGCTGTTACGTTGGTCGGCAAAACTCTGCTTTTAGCAACCTTGGGGTTTCAGATAACAAGAAATTCAAGCAGGGACATTTTGAAATGAGCATTCGCTGCGC
>NZ_JRKB01000099.1:0-1199 GCF_000800945.1 Plesiomonas sp. ZOR0011 | reverse complement strand
TGACCTTTCCCCTAGATTAATACCAATTTTATGATGAGATTCTTCAACCTACGCTGCTTGTCGTGCATATTCCACTGGTGACATGTAATTCAATGAGCTGTGTGGGCGAACACAATTATAGTGTTCTCGCCATAAGTCAATTTCATATCTCGCTTCATCCATCGTTCGAAACCAATGTTGGTTTAGGCATTCATTCCTGAACTTACCATTCAAGCTTTCAACAAACGCATTTTGGGTTGGTTTTCCTGGTTGGATAAAGCCCAAACCAACGTCTGTCTCCTTGCTCCAGAAAAACATCGCCTTACTAGTAAATTCGGTGCCATTATCACAGGTAATTTTGTTTGGTTTACCTCGCTGTTCAATGAGAAAGCTAAGGAATCGTGCAACTTGCCGGCCGCTGATGGAAACTGAGACCAACTGACCTACCATTTCACGAGAATAATCATCAACTACATTTAATACCCGAAAACGCCGACCATTGCTGAGCTGATCCGAGACAAAGTCCATAGACCAGCGTTGGTTTGTAGATGTGACTACTTCCATAGGTTGCCGTGGCCGAGTTAGCTTTTTGCGTTTCTTGGTGCGAACCTGTAAGCCTTCCTCTGTATAAAGGCGATAGGTGTGCTTGCGATTTTTTACCCAACCTTCACCACGCAGTAAACCATGCAACATTAAATAGCCATAGCGTGGATACTGCGTTGCTAAGGCTTTCAATCGTTGCCGTACGCCATTGTCCGTATTAGTCTTAGACTGATACCGCAATGCTGTTCTACTTAGACCCGCCAACTTGCAGGCAACCCGTTCACTCAAGCGAAATACGTCTATTAAATGTTGAGCAATAGGCTTCCTTGCCGCTGGCGTCACCACTTTTTTGACAACGCATCCTTCATTGCTTCAACTTCAAGCATCTTATCGGCAAGCAATTTTTTCAGCTTATTGTTCTCAGCTTCAAGTTCCTTAAGGCGCTTAGCTTCGTTTACTTCAAGCCCTGCGTACTTACTCCGCCAGTTGTAGAACGTACCGATAGATATGCCCATTTCTCGGCAAATATCTTCAACCTTGGCCCCAGCTTCATGTTTTTTTATGGCCTTAATGATGTGTTCTTCGGTGTAACGTTTTTTCATTTTGAGACCTCCATTAACCTCAGTGTATTGGAAATCTCATCAATGTCATGGTCTTAATTTTGGGGGAAAGGTCAG
>NZ_JRKB01000098.1:0-22145 GCF_000800945.1 Plesiomonas sp. ZOR0011 | reverse complement strand
AAAACCGGCGACGCGAAAGCGTTCTAGAGTTCGAATCTCTACTCTTCCGCCAAATTTCGAAGCCCCGTTGCTGAAATGCAACGGGGTTTTTTGCTTTATACTTTCCCGCCTTTTAATTACCTGCAGTTGTCCAGTTATTGATTGCGGCTATCTATCGTAACTCGCGCAACTTTCGGAGCGAGATGCTCCTCTACTGAACGTATCCTGTATACAGTCGCGCGACAGGGAATATCACGTGTCATGATGAGAGAATAAAGACAAGATGCGCGCACCGTACTGGCGCTGCGCATCTAGGGGAAGAGGTCGGATAGAGGAGCCCTATCCGCCGACGAGTTTGCGGTGGTGCTTTGCTGTGGGCGCTGTTATTGCGCCTGACTGAGTTCTAATACCACCGGAATACTCTTGTAGGCCGGAATACCGCTGGCTTTATCATAGCTTTCTAGCGTCAACATGTGGTTTGACTCAGGGAAGTAGGTCGCCAGTGAATTATCTGCCATTGGGTAGATCACCACTTTCAGCCCATCCATCCGGCGCTCGGTTTGGCTGCCATCAGGGGCGAGCGCAATCAGATTTACCCGATCGCCGGCTTTCACGCCGCTGCGCTCCGCCTGATTTTGGCTGATAAACACCACATCACGTTGTCCAAAGACGCCACGATAGCGATCATCCATCCCGTATAGGGTGGTGTTGTATTGATCGTGGCTGCGCACGGTAGCCAGAACCAGTTCGCTGTTAAAGGCGGATTCGGGATCTTCAATCAGGCCATCACAAGGCACAAAGTTGGCTTTGCCCGATGCGGTAAGCCAGCGCCGTGCGGCGGCGGCATTTGGCAGGTGGAAACCGCCCGGATGGCGGATGCGTCGGTTAAAATCCTGAAAATCGGGCAGCACGATCTCCATGGCATCACGGATATGATCGTAATCACTGATTAATGTATCCCAATCCACCACGCTGTGTGGCAGCGCCGCTTTGGCTAAACCGGCGACAATGGCACACTCGGATTTTAAATCGGCGGAGGCGGGTTTTAACATGCCGCGTGAGGCATGCACCATCGACATCGAATCCTCAACGGTAACCGACTGCGCGCCGCTGGTTTGCATATCAATTTCGGTACGGCCGAGTGTCGGCAGAATATAACTGACTTTGGCGGTGAGCAGGTGCGAGCGGTTGAGTTTGGTTGCAATGTGCACGGCGAAATCCAATTGTTGCATCGGATGCTCGGTTTGTGCGCGCCCCGGCATAGCGATGGCAAAGTTGCCACCCATGCAAATGATCCCTTTGGCTTCACCGCGGCAAATAGCTTGCATGCTGGCAACCGCGGCATGACCAAATTGGCTTGGCGGGGTAAAACCAAAACGTGCCTGTAAACGGCTGAGAAACGCCGCTGAGGGCTTTTCGGTGATCCCGACAGTGCGGTCACCCTGTACATTGGAGTGGCCACGTAATGGGCAAATTCCAGCGCCTGGCTTACCGATATTGCCTTTTAGCAGTAGCAAGTTCACCAGTTGCTGCACGTTTTGGGTACCGTGCTGATGCTGGGTGATCCCCATGCCATAGCAAATGATGGTGCGCTCTGCTTGGGCGTAGCAATCGGCAATATCGCTAATTTTAGCTAGATCTAGGCCTGAGATCCGCTCGATATCCTTCCAATCGGTAGCCAGTACGTCTTGGCGTAGGGCGTCGTAGTTTTGTGTGTGGGCGTGAATAAAATCGGTATCCAGAATACCGGCTTGGCCGTCAGCAATGGCCGCTTCGTGGCGTTCAATCAGCAAACGCATCACACCTTTTAGCAGGGCAATGTCACCGCCAATGCGCACATTGTAATAAGAGCTGGCCAGCTGGGTTTCTTTGCCGGTCAGCATTTCAACCGGCTCTTGTGGCGCGGTGAAGCGCTCTAACCCGCGCTCATGTAGTGGGTTGATGGCGATGATTTTGGCGCCACGCAGGGAAGCTGCTCGCAGCGAGGTCAGCATCCGAGGGTGGTTTGTGCCAGGGTTGTGGCCGACGCAAATAATGAGGTCACAGACATCAAAGTCATCCAACAAAACGGTGCCTTTCCCAACGCCAATGCTGGCGGCTAAGCCGACGCTGGTTGGCTCATGGCACATGTTGGAGCAGTCAGGGAAGTTGTTTGTGCCGTATTCCCGTGCAAACAGTTGATACAAAAAGGCTGCTTCGTTGGAGGTGCGACCTGAGGTGTAAAACTCAATCACGTTAGGATCGGTATAGCGTTGCATCAGAGCGCCGATTTCGGCAAAGGCCTGTGGCCAGTCAATGGCTTCATAGCAGTCATTGGCGGCATTGTATTTCAGCGGGTGGGTCAACCGGCCACTGTTTTCCAGATCAAAGTCAGACCAACTCAGGAGCTCTGTGACTGGATGAGCCGCGAAAAAGTCTGGCGTGACTCGTTTGCTGGTGGATTCCCACGCCATGGCTTTGGCGCCGTTTTCACAGACATCGAATGATGCGCTGTGCTTCGGATCGGGCCATGCGCAACCAGGGCAATCAAATCCTTCTGGTTTGTTCATATCAAACAGCGCGATGATATCGTGGTGCATGTTCATTTGGCTGCGCAGTGTTTCGGCCACCGCTTTGACCGCCCCCCAACCACCGGCAGGCCCTTCGTAGGCTTCGATTTTTTCCTTCATGCTCATCCCACCTTTTCCTTTCAAGATTTTACTGACGGTTATAGCTACCGCCCCGTTGCTAGGCTATGCCTTAATTGTTTACGAACATGTATGCATTGGCTGAGTGTAACTATCGGGGAAACACCAATAGCAGATGAAAGTAATGGCATATTGATATTACGCGACAACAAGGCAGTGTGCGTGTAGTGCGCACTAGCCGGTGTGATCGAAGCCAGTTTATTGAGGGCGTTTTCGCGATGACTTGCCCAAAAGCCAAAAGAAAACCCCACCGTGGTGGGGTTGGGCGAGTTAGTCATTCAGTAATACAGAAAAGGTCTACTACTGAGGGATTCAGGATTTAGACGGTGGCACTTTTCTTTTTCGCATCGTCGGCGCGGATGGCCGCAATCCTCTTACCAAACAACAAATAGCCCATCGCCAGCAGACCAAAGGTTGGGGCCAGAATGCTCCACGCGGGTACTTTCAATGCGCCAACAATCAGCATTCCACCGGAGGCGATCAGCAAAATGAATACCAGAATACGGAATACGCTGACAGGAATGCGCTTGTGCACATACTGGCCGACCAGAGAGCCTAAAATCATGGTCGGGATGCAGAAAATCACCAGTTTGACGGTTGAAATCGTCATGATCCCGCTGGTCACCAAGCCGCCGATGATCGCGATATTATTCGCGGTGAAAAACGCATTCAAGGTACCACGAAATGCCGCCGGCGCTAGGTTACGCAGCATGCCGTAAATCACTACCGGGGGGCCATTGGTGGAAAAAGCGGCGCCTAGCGCACCGGCTACGGTACCAATTGGTGCGGCAATCCATCCTTTGTCGTAAACCGGCAGACGTGGCACGAACAAGCTGTAAAAGGAATACAGGATCAGAAAACCGCCCAAGCCGATTTTCATGATGCCGTCTGGCAGGTAAGACAGGGCATACAAGCCAACCGGGATCCCCAAGAGGGAAAAGGCGATCAGCACCGCAGCTGATTTCCAGTCCGTCTCTTTGCGCGAAAGCCACGTGGCGTAAAGCGCGGTGGCGGTGCCGACGATCACTGACATCGGTGCGGCCATTTTGACCGGCAGCAACATGGTGACCAACGGCATGGTTGTTAGTCCACCCCCAAAGCCGGCGCAGACGCCGACAAAGGTGTACATGAACATCAAGCCAATCACAATCAGTACGGTGCTGGTATCGAGCAGAGCACCGTCTGGCGTGAAGAAGGTAAAAAAGTCCATTAAATTGCCCTCTTAGTTCAAAGTCAGACCCGCATCGACAATAAAGTCTTGTCCGGTGCAGCCGCAGGATTCATCGGAGCCGAGGAACAGCGCCAGACGCGCGCAGTGTGAGCCATCGAGGCGGAATTTCAGTGCTTGCAGCTCGACAAACTGGTTAACCGCAGACGGATCTAATTTGGCCCACATCGCATCTTGCTTAGGCGTACGAATGGCTCCCGGCACCAGACAGTTCACGCGGATCCCGCGTGCGCCCAGCTCTTGCGCCAGCGTGCGGGTAAATCCGTGGATGGCGGCTTTCGACAGGGAGTAGCACACTCGACCCGGACGGCCGCGCATCCAGTTAATCGAGCCCATGTTGATGATGCTGCCGCTGCCTTTCTTTTCCATCCCCGGGATCACCGCTTGGATGGCGAACAGCTGGTGGCGCAGGTTTACGTTAATGCGATTATCAAAATACTCTTCGGTTAGATCTTCAATTTTGTGGTGATCATCGCTACCGGCATTGTTGACCAGAATATCGACGCTGCCGAGCTGCTGTTCGATTTGCTCGAAGCAGGATTTGAGCAGTTTCAGATCGGTCACATCGCAGAACAAGAACAGACAACCGAGTTCGCTGGCCAGTTTTTCGCCGGCAACGCGGTCAAAATCGAGGAAGGCTACTTTGGCGCCTTGGCTGACATACGCGCGCACCAGCTCTTCACCGATACCGCTGGCGCCGCCGGTGATCACGGTTACTTTGTCTTTAATCGAGTAGTACTGAACATGATTTTGGTATTGCATGGGGAGTGTCTCCGAATTTAGTTAGATGACAGGGCGCGGGTTGTGTGGCGCCCTGAGGTCATTACTTCAGATTGTGTTTGACGACTTTGTAGGTAGCGCAGAAATCTTCGCGCCCCAGTCCATCGGCCAGCCCTTGTTGATAAATTCGGCTGACTACGTCCACACCCGGCAAGGTCAGGCCATCTTCTTGCATCAGGGTTTTCATGATGCCGACATCTTTGGCCATGTTTTCCAGTGAAAACGCCGTCGCGTAGTTTTCGGCAACCAGCGCACCAATTTTGCTAGTCAGATAGAAGTTGCTACCGCCGCCGTAAGACACCGCGGTATTGAAGCTCTCTTTGTCGATACCAAAGAACTCGCCGGTAGAGAGCATTTCGTTCACGCTGTTTTGAATTTGGGCAACCAGCACGTTGTGCAGGATTTTCATCACCAATCCGCGGCCATTGTCACCCAGATGGATTTGGTTCGCGCCCATCATGGCCAGTACCGATTTCACGCTCTCGTAAGCGGCTTTGTCGCCACCGATATAAATGCCAAGCTCACCGGCAATCGCCGCTGGCACAGATTTCACCACCGGCGCATCCAGCATAATGGCGCCGGTAGCGGCCACTTGCTTAGCAACCTCAATGGAAACTGCCGGATCAATTGTCGACATATCGATGGTGATTTTGCCGCTGCACAGGTGTGGCAGCATTTCGCTGTACACCGCTTTCACGTGCTCCGAGCGTGGCACCATGGAGATAATCACATCGGCTTCGCGCGCCACATCGGCCACGGAGG
Organism: Plesiomonas sp. ZOR0011; assembly: GCF_000800945.1. Lineage (NCBI taxonomy): Bacteria > Pseudomonadati > Pseudomonadota > Gammaproteobacteria > Enterobacterales > Enterobacteriaceae > Plesiomonas > Plesiomonas sp. ZOR0011. The sequence continues at coordinate 16,709 of NZ_JRKB01000098.1, read as the reverse complement.
CGGCGGCCACGGCGCCGGCTTCAACCACGCGCGCTACGGCATCGGCGTTGATATCAAATACCAATACGGTGCCATCGAATTTTTTTACGATGTTTTTGGACATCGCTTCGCCCATCAGGCCCAGACCAATAAAGCCGATCGTTTTCATGACTGATTTTCCTTAAATTTAGGCTTGTGCAGGCCCGCGACATCAGTGCGCAGGCTGAAAATAGCTCCGGAAAGTGGGTACTGCGCCAGTTCGGCGGCATCCATGTTTTCGCGGGTGGTGGTGATATACAGGGTTTGCATGTCTTCGCCACCAAAGCAGACCATGGTCGGGCAGCGCACTGGCAGGGCGTATTCCGCCAGTGTCTCGCCTGTTGGTGAAAGGCGAGCGATACGGTGGCCATCGAACAGGGCAGTCCAGTAGCAGCCTTCTACGTCAACCGCAGCGCCATCTGGGCGACCGTTACCGGCACCGGCGACAAATTCGCGCAGCAACTGGCGCTGTCCGAGTGTGCCATCTGCGTGTAACGGGGTGCGGTACAGGCGGCGATTTGGCGTATCGGTGGTGTACATCCATTGTTGATCGGGGCTGAAGGCCAGACCGTTCGCGCCCAGAATGTCGCATTGGATGACGCGGGTGTTGAGGCCGGCATCCACGCGGCACAGCAGTGCGCCGTTGTAGTCGCGTGGCGACCAGTAAGTGCCAGCATAAAAGCGGCCTTCTTGATCGGTGCCACCATCATTAAAGCGGGCTAATTGCGGATTATTCGGGGTATCCGCCACTTTACGCTCTAGCGTGCCGTGCGCGTCTGCCAGATAGATACCGCTACGCAGGGCGACAATAAAGCCACCTTGTTCGCGCAGCGCAAAGCAACCGACTTCCTCAGGAAATGAGATAATCTGGTGCTCGCCGCTGACTGGATCAACGCGGTGAATTTGGTTTTCCAGAATATCGGTCCAGTACAGGCAAGCGCTGTCGCGATCCCATGTTGGGCATTCGGGTAAGTGGCCGCGATATTCGGGCAGCAGCAACTGAGGGTTAGTCATAAAAACATACCTTTATCGACATGGTGATCTCAAATGCCGCACCGGCCGGTAGGCTGTGCATGGCACACGATGGATCGCCAAAGCCGTGGTTATTAATGGCATCGTTGATATGGGATACCGGCTCGATGGCGACAAAATCGCGATCGGCAGGTGGTATAAATAAAATGGCATGCGCTGCATCGGATGAGCTGATAGTGGCCATGATGCGCTCGTTCGGCCAGCGCACCGCCGCTTTTCCATCCCAATGGGCAAAGCAGTTATCGACACTGCCTGCTTGCGGGCGGCGCCAGTGGCGGTAATCCCACCGTTCAGGGATAGCACTGACAGCGTGCGGCAGTGCATCCTCGCCATTGAGTACTACGTGCTCGGCGGTGAACTGAATTTCCGCTTCACTGGCGCGCGGGAAATAGGGGTGGAAACCGAGGCCGACCGGTACCGTCACCGCGGCCAGATTGTGGTAGTGCAAGCTGATGTGCAGCTCATCGTCACGCAGCGTAAAACGCTGTACCGCACGATACGGCCACGGCCAAGCGGCGCACTGCGTGGCAGCATCCGTGCCGTCAACGCTGTGTAGCATTGTCAGCTCGATAAAATCTTCCCCCAATCCACTGAGTTGCCACGGGTTTTGCCAAGCATTGCCGTGGATGGTGTGGGGATGGTCACCAAAGTTACGTGCCAGCTGGTATGCGTGGTCGGAAAACTCAAATTGCCCGTGGGCGATCCGGTTCGAGTAGGGCGCCAGCGCAAAGCTGCCGCCCTGATTTACCGTCGCACTGGCGCTGTCTGGCAGTGGGCGCAGGATATCGTGGCCGTGCCAGGTGAAACGGCGTACCGTTCCCCCCAGCGCCGGAGCCAGCTCCAGATACAGCGGGCCTTTTTGCCGGCTGATGGTTTCCATCAGTACACCTCGCCACCGGATACGGTGAGGGTTTCGCCTTTAATGGCGGCCAGTTGTTCACGAGCGCGTGCCAGCAAGTAGCTCATGTCAGAGCCAAGCGCGACGAAGCTAAAGCCCATCGCTTTGTATTTATTGACCAGCTCAGGATTGCCCCCCACGATGCCGCAAGGCAGACCAAGTTGCTGACACTTGTGCAGCCCTTCTTGAATTTTAGCCTGCACCTCAGGGTGCGATGGATTACCGATGTGCCCCATCGCGGCGGACAGGTCACCCGGGCCGATGAAAAAGCCGGTCACGCCTTCAATGGCCATCTCTTCCATGCGATCAATGGCTTCTGGGGTTTCCAGCTGCAAAATCAGGCACAGTTCTTCGCGGGCTTTACGGACAAACTCGGCATCAGAGCCGTAAGCGGAGGCGCGATGTACCGCCGCAAAACCTCGACGACCGAGTGGCGGATAGTAGGCCGCTTCCACTGCGCGCAGGGCTTCTTCTGCGCTGTTGATAAAGGGCACCATCAGCGAGGTAGCGCCGCCATCGAGGGCGCGCTTGATCAGAACGGTGTCATTCCATGCCAGACGGTAGAGTGGGGTAGTCGTTTGGCTGGCGGCACGGATCGCACGGTCAATGCGGATCGCATCGAGGGTATCGACTGGGACGTGCTCTTGATCCAGCACCAGAAAATCAAAACCGACCGTTGCCATAGCTTCGGCCACGGTGTCGCTACCGGTCATCATCCATGTGCCAAGTGGCAATGGGCCGTGGGTAATCGCGTGTTTGAATGCATTCATGGTTTTATCCTTAAAAAATCGGTGGCTCTGGCACATCACTGCCAGCCTGCAGAAAATCAAAATCACAGCCCTGATCGGCTTGGGTCACATGCTGCTGATACAGCGCGGCGTACGAGCGCTCGTAAACTTTGTGTTGTGGCTTGAGATTGCGACGACGCTCCGCCAGCTCTTCATCGGATACCAGCATGTTCAGACTGCCGTTTTCGATATCGAGCTCAATCAGGTCACCGGTCTGTACCAGTGCCAGTGGGCCGCCAACAGCCGATTCGGGCGCTACGTGTAGAACGCAGGTGCCGTAGTGCGTGCCAGACATACGGGCATCGCTGATGCGCACCATGTCGGTCACACCCTGTTGCAGCAGTTTTTTCGGAATCGGCAGATTGCCCCACTCCGGCATCCCCGGCGCACCGACTGGGCCAGCGTTACGCAGGACGATCACTGAGTCTTTGCTGACATCCAGCGCGGGGTCATCAATGCGATCGGAAAGCTCTTGGTGGGTATCAAAGACAATCGCTGGGCCGCAGTGCTTACGCAGCTCAGGTTTCGCGGCGGAGGATTTCATCACCGCGCCATTTGGACACAGGTTTCCGCGCAGGACCGTCAAGGCACAGCCTTGCGACAATGGCACCACAGGGTTATCCAGTGAGCGGATCACGTTGTCGTCGTAGCATTCAGCGTGGGCAATCCAGTCGGAGACCGGGCGGTTAGTCACGCCGACGGCATCTAGCGCCAAGAATTGCTCGACTTTTTTCAGCTGTGCCATCAGGCCGCCAGCAAAGAAGAACTCTTCCATCAGCTGGTCACCGGACGGGAACAGATTTGCCAGCACCGGAACTTTACGGGCGATGGACTCCATGTCTTCCAGCGTCAAATTGATGCTAGCGCGGTTCGCCATGGCGATCAGGTGAATAGCGGCGTTGGTAGAGCCACCGAGCGCCATATAGGCCACCACACCATTCATGAAGTTAGCTTTGGTCAGCCAGTTGGAAGGTTTATGGTCGTACCACACCATATCCACAATAGCCTTACCGCATTGCGCAGCCATCTGCACATGGCGGGAGTCAGCCGCTGGAATTGAACTGGCACCTGGCAGCATAAAACCGATGGCATCCGCAATCGATGTCATGGTGGAGGCGGTGCCCATGGTGTTGCAAGTGCCGATAGAGCGGGTCATCGCGCCTTCCAGCTCAACCCAGTCGTGTTGGGTGATGGCGCCTAAACGCAGCTGATCCCAGAATTTTTTGGTGTGCGTACCGGCGCCGGTGACGTGGCCACGCCATTTGCCGCTCGACATTGGGCCGGCTGGGCAGAAGATCACCGGCAGATCCATCGAGATCGCTCCCATCAAGAGAGCAGGGGTGGACTTATCACAACCCCCGAGCAGTACCGCACCATCAATCGGGTGTTGGCGCAGTAACTCTTCAGCTTCCATTGCCAAAAAGTTGCGATACAGCATAGTGGTGGGTTTCACCAATACTTCACCCACTGACAGCGCTGGCAGTTCAACCGGATAGCCGCCAGCGGCCCAAACGGCACGCTTGACCGCTTCTGCGCGATCGCGCAAGTGGCTGTGGCACGGGCTCATCTCGCTCCAGGTATTGATAATGCCGATTACCGGCTTACCCATAAACTCTTCACGGTTCAGGCCTGTTTGCTGGCTGCGTTGGCGGTGAGCAAAGGCTCGGATGGTATCCGGCGCGTACCAGCGTTGGCTGCGCAATTCGGAAATATCACGTTTTCTGGCTTGCTTGGCATCAAATAACATAAAAGGTCTGCTCTCAGAAAAGTCGGATTTCACTTAAGTTGGCTATAGTAAAAATCATAGCGCTACGATTTTCAAATTAAATAAGTCTGGTGGTGATCGAGATCACCAAAATAAATCGTGCGATTACAGTCTGTCTTCTTGTGTTGTTGCGATACGATTGTTCAAGTGGCGTTCGGCCAACTCAGCAATGATGTGTTGGTAGCGCTGTTCATTCAGCGGATAGAAACACAGCATTAGCAAGGCCGCACACAACAGCGCAGAGGCGGGATAGATAAACATCAGATTTGCGATGCCAGCTTTGGTGGTGGCCGTTTGTGCCACGTTGGGCACGTAACCGGACCATGCCAGCACTAAGCCAGGGATCAGGCCGGCTAAGGCGGCGGAGCATTTACGGCAGAATGTCAGACTGCAATACACCAGCCCTTCGGTGCGTACCCCGGTTTTCCATTCGCCATATTCCACGGTATCGGAGACAAACGCCCAGTTTAGGCTGTTTACAAATGCCGAGCCCCACAGCGCCAGCGAGGTAAACAGGATATAGCGCACTGCACTGTCACCGTACACGTAGTTGAGTAGGTCACCACAAAACCAGATGGCAATACCACCCAAATACACGGGGATTTTGCCAAAGCGGCGCACGGCTGACGGCACCAGTAATACGCCAAGATAAATACAGCCGATGCTGATAAAGCTCATGTAGGCAATCATCGACACATCGCCAATCACATACTGGGCATAGAACACCTGCACAATCAGCTTGGTGTTGAAGGCGGCCAGTGTCAGCAAGTTAGCCAAGGCTAAAACGCCGAGCGGACGATTACGGAAAATAGCGCGTGCGTTAGCGCGGAAAGTGGCAAAACCCGAGTGTTGTGCCGGACGCTCCGCGGGGCGAATAATGTGCCGTTCACGTAAACGGGCATAGCAATAAAGCACAGCCAACACACCAATGGCGGAGTAGATCAGCACTGCACTGGCGTAACCGGTTTGTGGGTTATCGAACAGCAGCACCAAAGGCATAAAGCCGACTGAGCACAGTAGCAGCCCAGTATTTGCGCCGCCTTGACGCCAGGCCGCTAATTCGGCGCGGTCTTGAATTTGTTTGGTCAGGGCAGGCACCATCGCCCCGTATGAGGCATTACCAAAGCTGTAAAATGCGCCGAATAACATAAAACAGCAGGTAAATAGGGCGGTTTTCAGGGCCACGGGCAGCGGGAAGTTGATGAACATCAGGGTGTTCAGCAGCAGTAGCGGCAACGCGGTCCACAGCAGAAATGGGCGGAATTTCCCACGTGGGCCAATCCCACAGCGGTTATCAAGAACGGTGCCGGTGACCAGATCAGTACAGGCAGTGAAAAATTTAGATACCAGAAAGACAACACCGGCCCACGCGGCAGGGATACCGGCGATATCGGTCAGAAAGATCAGCAGATAGAGGGTGGAGCAATTGAGGAGAAAATTGTACCCCAGATCACCGATACCATAGGCCACCTTTTCCCGTAATTGCAGATGGTCATTGTTATTATTGTTTGTCTGTGCCATGGGAACAATCCTTATAACAGGTAAAGGGAGCAGCAAGACTGCTCCCGTACGGGTTTCAGGTTAGCTTGGCTGGTTTGCGCGGCGAGCCGCCAGCGTGGCAATAATGTCTTTATAACGGCTCTCATTCAGGGTGTAGAACAGGGCCATCACGATTGCGGTTACGGTGGCCAGTGCTGCCGGATAGATAAAGATCAGGCCTGCAATACCGGCTTTGGCGGAGGCGGTTTGTTCCACATTCGGCATGTAGCCGACCAGTGCCAGCGCAAAGCCCGGAACAAAGCCGGCAATTGCTTGTGAACACTTACGGAAAAACGTCATCCCGCAATACACCAGACCTTCGGTACGAGTACCGGTTTTCCACTCACCGTATTCCACGGTATCGGAAACAAAGGCCCAGTTTAGGCTGTTGACGAAAGAGGTGCCGAAGAAGGCCAACGAGGTGAACATCACATAGCTCATCACGGTGCCGCCAAACAGGTAATTGGCGATATCACCACAGATCCACAGCATCAGGCCTGCAATATACACGGGCTTTTTGCCAAAGCGACGCACCATTGCCGGAACTGAGAGCACGCCCAAATAGATGCAGCCCATACTGACGAAACTCATGTAAGAGACCATGGAAACGTCATTCAAAATGTATTGGGCGTAGAACACTTGAACCGAGAGTTTCACGTTAAAGGCGGACAGCGTCAGCAGGTTGGCGATCGCCAGTACCAGCAGCTGGTTGTTCTTCAACACCGCGCGGATCCCTTCTTTGACGCTCGGTTTCGCTTGATTTTGCCCTACGCTGTCATCGGTGACCGTATGGTGCTCTTTGACATTGCGATAGCAAAAGTACGCAGCCGCTAGACCCACTGAGGTATAGACAAACGCAGCCACCAGATAGCCGGTTTCCGGTGCGCTGAACATCAGGGCAATCGGCATAAAGCCCACGGTTGCCAGCAACAAACCGGTGTTGGCTCCCCCCTGACGCCAAGCAGCCAATTCGGCGCGATCCTGACTACTTTTCGTCATCGCCGGCACCATGGCGCCGTAGCTGGCGTTACCCAAGCTAAAGAACAGGCCAAAGCCCATGAAGCAAAGGATAAACAGCAAGGTTTTGGTATTGCTGCTCAGGTCGAAATTGCAAAACAGCAGCATGTTAAAGATGAACAACGGAACGATGGTCCACAGCATAAACGGACGAAACTTGCCACGCGGACCAAATTTCTTGCGGGTATCGAGCAAAATACCGGTGCCGAGGTCGGTAAAACCGGTAAATACTTTGGAGACGAGGAAAATCACGCCGGCCCATGCGGCATTAATGCCTGCCACATCGGTCAGAAACTTCAGTAGATAAAGGGTGGTGATATTCAGGACGAAGTTATAACCAAAATCGCCTACGCCATAGGCGAATTTCTCCCTGAAAGGCAGTCGTTGCTCGCTGGGGGCCTGCATTGCCATGGTGCTCTCCGTTGTTCAGCTGGGTCGAGGGGGTAAGTAATGTTGGCGAATCGTAGCGATGCATTTAATTTTATCCAACCAGAATCTGTTGAAAATGAGATGTCGGTCTAGTTCAAAAAACTGGCCATTATTCGCATTAATAAGCGCGTTAAGTTGCTGTTTTGAGGTGTCGATCAGCCTTTGATAATGCACATAGTGATCCGGCTCTCTCTTTTGATTATTGGCGGTACTCTAAATAAAATCGTAGCGCTATTGTTCGTGCCGTCTGACCGCTAGGCCGAGTCTGGTCGCAGGTCGTATCACGACTTTCTTGGAGCACTGAAGATGAAAATTGATTTCTCGTCGCAGACACTGAACATCAGTCATAACGGCGATATCCTGTTTTCGCATCAGCCTGGTTTGCCTGCGTTTTTCTTGGGCAAAGGGATGGAGAAAATGGAAATTTACCGCGGCAACTTCGACATCGAAGATTATGTCGAATCCCGCGTAGCCTTAACGCATGTCCGTTCTGCTGGCGACCATGTCTTCACGTTCGCTCCATGCGCCAATACTGCGGCGCTGTTGCAGATGACCGTAGTCATCAGCGCTGATGATGAGGATGTTTCGCTGCAGTTCAGCTTGTTGGAAGGGGACTACAACCGCTTCTGGATGCGCCTGCCTGCTGAAAAGCAAGAACACATCTGGGGCTGCGGTGAGCAGATGTCCTACTTTGATCTGCGTGGACGCCATTTCCCGCTGTGGACTTCCGAGCCTGGGGTTGGCCGTCATCCACACAGTGAAATCAAATGGAAAGCGGATGTGATGGGCAAAGCCGGTGGTGATTACTATCACACTAACTATCCGCAGCCGACCTTTGTCTCCTCACGCAAATACAGCTGCCACATTGACACCACGGCCTACGCCGATTTCGATTTCCGTCAGCCGGCCTTCCATGAATTGCAGGTGTGGGCTATTCCTGCCGAAGTACAGTTGCGCACTGCCGATAGCTATTTAGGCATCATTGAAAAGCTGTCAGCGCAATTTGGCCGTCAACCGACGCTGCCTGAGTGGGTCTATAAGGGGGCCATTTTGGGTCTGAAGGGCGGGGAAGTGAACACCTTCACCCGTTTAGACAATGCGCTCAAGCACGACATCAAAGTTTCTGGGTTGTGGAGCGAAGACTGGTGCGGATTACGCGTCACCTCGTTCGGCAAACGTTTGTTCTGGGACTGGGATTGGCAGCATCATCAAGAGCGTTACCCGAATCTGCCAGAGCGTATCAAGGCGCTGAGCGATCAGGGCATCGCATTCATGGCCTACGTGAACCCGTATCTGTGTGAAGATGGTCAGCTCTATCCGATTGCTAAAGAGCTGGGCTACATGGCACTGGATAAAGATGGCAATGTGGCGCTGGTGGATTTTGGTGAGTTCTACTGTGGCTGTATTGATTTTACCAATCCAGACGCGATGGCTTGGTTCCGTGACACCGTTTTGCGTAAAAACATGCTGGATATGGGGATCAAAGGCTGGATGGCGGATTTCGGTGAGTACTTGCCGACCGATAACATCTATCTGCATAACGGCGTTGACGCCAAGCTGATGCACAACGCGTGGCCAACCTTGTGGGCGCAATGTAACGCGGAAGCCTTAGCGCTCAATGGCCAAACGGGCGATGCGCTGTTCTTCATGCGCGCAGGTTATACCGGTGTGCAAAAACACTGTCCGTTGCTGTGGGCAGGGGATCAATGTGTTGATTTCAGCCGTCACGATGGGTTAGTCACGGTGATCTCCGGTGCGCTGTCATCCGGCATGCTGGGGAATGCTTACCACCACTCTGATATCGGTGGTTATACCTCACTGTTTGGTAATCGCCGTACTAAAGAGCTGTTCGACCGTTGGGTAGAAATGGCGGCCTTTACACCGGTGATGCGTACTCACGAAGGTAACCGCCCAGACGAAAACTTCCAGTTCGACCAAGATGCAGGCACCTTGGCGCATTTTGCTCGCATGACCCGTGTTTACTGCCACCTGACGCCATACCTGCGCACGTTGTCTGCAGAAGCGGCGGAAAAAGGCTATCCGGTTCAGCGCGCTCTGATGCTGCACTTTGAGCACGATCCAGAAACTTACAGCATGCAAGACCAATACCTGTATGGCCCAGACTTGCTGGTTGCGCCTGTACATCAAAGCGGCGTAACCGAGTGGACCACCTATCTGCCAGCGGGCGAGCAGTGGACCCATGTCTGGAGCGGCCAGACCTTTACCGGTGGTCAGCGTGTGACCTTACCGGCGCCGATTGGCCAGCCACCGGTATTCTACCGCGCTGAAAGTCAGTGGAAGCCACTGTTTGCTCAATTGGCTGACCTCGTTTAATCGTCAACTCCCTTACCATGCCGGTCGCGATAGCTCGCCACCGGCATATTTGTTATGGGTTTCGGTTTTACTGCTCGGTGACGAGCCATATTCCATGCTTGCCGATACGTGAGGCCCCCCCCCAATGTTCGCTACCGACCAAGAAACTGTGCAGATTGTGCAAAATCCCGAGCCAGACGATATTTACTTTTTACGCGATCGTCTGATTGAAAATAACCGCGCTTTTGTCGGCGAGCAGGTTCGGCGTTCGCTGGCGGTGTTCACCCATGATGCTCAGCAATCACGAACCGGAGGCTGTAGCGGCCACACCTACGGTAACTGGTTATATATTGAATATCTGTGGGTGGATAGCAGTGTGCGTTCGCAAGGGATTGGCAAGCAGTTGCTCTTGGCGATGGAGCAAGCTGCGCGCGAACGCGGATGCCGTTTTGCGCTGTTAGATACTTTCAGTTTCCAAGCGCGGCCATTTTATGAAAAGCAGGGCTACCGTAGCGTGATGACGTTGACGGATTTTCCTATCCATCACGAACGTTATTACCTGACCAAAACACTGTAAACCGGCGAACCACTGCTATTGGGTTATTCCATGTAGGGCACAAATCTCAACTCAAGCGATGACAAACAAAAGCGCCCATCAATGATGAGCGCTTTTTAGTAACAGGATAGATTGATACCTGTGCGGTGTAATCATTGTCAGTTAATCACCCGTGATAATGGGAGCTTTCCAGACGCGCCAAATAGCCGAGTGCTAACTATTAGAGAACAAAGCGCGTACTTTGCCGTGGGATCAAATCAAAACCCACATCCACAATATCACCGGCATAATCGGCTTTATGCGCTATAGCTAGCATCATGGCGGCGGTACGTGAAGCCACTTTATCGGTATTGATATTGATGCTCGACAGCGTCACTGGAGCCAGATAGCCACTGCTAGGAAAATCACCAAAGCCCAGAATAGAAAGTTGTTCCGGTACGCGGATATTGCGCTCTACTGTTTCCATTAGTAACGCGGTCGCAATCATATCGTTAGAGGCAAAAATACCGTCCAGATTGCGCTCTTTAATCAACGTTTTGATCAGCGCTTCGCGGGCGGCTGGGTAGATATTTTCGCTGTGCGGAATTTCAACCAACAGCGGGGGAATACCGGCTTCATTCAAGGCCTGACAAAAACCGGCATAACGGCTTTGTGCGCGCACATCGTCGGCAAAACGCGTAGTGAAATAGGCGATACGCTGACAGCCGGATCGCAGCAAATATTGCACGGCATCATAGCCAATTTTGACATGGTCGATTCCGACTTGCGCAGGGAAGGGACTTTGTTCGCCAACTTGCCAGGCTTGGACCACCGGAACGCCGCTGTGTTGCAGCATACGGATTGTCGCTTCGCTGTGCTTCGCACCGGTAAGTGCAATCGCCGCCGGCGACCATTGCAAAATAGAGCGCACTTGCTGCTCTTCTTTTTCCATCGAGTGATCGTGTGAGGCGATATACAGCTGAAAACCGGCCTCGCTGACAATATGTTCAATTTGCTGCACAAAGCTGCTGAACGTGATATTGGAAATAGATGGAACGATCACCGCCATGGAGGAGCTGCGTCCTGCCGTAAACTGGCTGGCAATTTTATTGTGAACATAACCTAATTCATCGATCGCCTGCTGAATTTTACGGCCGGTTTTTTCACTGACTTTTTCCGGATGCCGTACATACAGCGATACGGTAGACGGCGATACTTTTGCCAATGCGGCAACATCATCCAATTTTACCGCTTGCTTACTTCTCGAAGACACGATGTTAGGTTCCTGCTTAATCACATTATCAACCAGTTTGTGGCATCGGATGGTATTCCATCTTGCTCGAACAACCTGAATTCTAGATGTCCGATTATACACCAACTCGCCACATAAATCGGTGCTTGCCCCTGACATTGTGAGCCACGATGGTGTCTATCTAACAAAAGTATGTGCTGACGCAGCGTGGCGCTAAATAAGCACTATCCTCAGCGCTGTTAAGGCGAGGGCGCGTTCAGTCATAACACTACTTTTGCTACGGGGTACGCCATCAAAGGTGGGAGTTTTAGGGTTTTCTGTGAAACGGTGTTTATGCAAAAGAGGCTTTGTGCGCAAAACTCGTCATTTGCTCAATATAGTCTACAGAACTTAGCAAATCAGTCTCACTGTACAAATACGTTGTTAACGTAGATAAGCCAAAATAAATAATCAACTGTTTGTTATTTGCACAGCGAGCAACATTGTTAATGAGTAATGATATATGGGGATGATAAGTATTTCCTAATAAACCAGATCTCTGTTTGAACGCATTAATCGGTAATTACAGCGTGATGGGTTTCATAATCCCCTCATATGACCACTTGCGCTAAAGGTAGCTTAATCATTCTTGTTTAGTGGTTATTTAGTGGTGATATCTAAACTCCCTATTTAAGGGCCATATTATTTAAGTGTGATGTAATTTAAGTGCTATGTTATTTTAGTGACATGTTGCGCGGATCACTTTGCTATGGTGAACATGTTCTCTGATGAGAGTTTGTACGGAGTATTAGACATCTGCATGATCTGAGTTATTGCTCAGCATATGCCGCAACGTTGTTTTCGCTTAGAGATTTTAAACAGGATGTTACCTATGTTAGTGAATAAGGAATCCCCGCGTGTATTGGGCGTAAATTGGCTGTTTCTTTTGCTGACCGCGGCGCTGTTTATTATCGAAGTGCTGATTGCTCGTTACAGCCACAGTGGCTTTATCCGCGGCTTTGCGGGGGATGTGCTGGTTGTTTTGCTCCTATTTTGCGCTGTACGTTCGGTGCTACGAATATCCGTAATACCATTAGCTATTTTAGTATTACTGTTTGCGTATCTCATCGAATTAGGACAGAGGTTTGGCTTGGTTGATCTGCTCGGGCTGGGGCAATATCGTCTGGCAAGAATTGTTATTGGCAGTCATTTTGACTGGTGGGATTTAGTGGCATACAGCACCGGTTTCGTGATTATCTGTCTGGTTTATCATTATCGCCAACGCAGCATGAAGAATGCAGGTGTTGAAACAGGGAATTATTACCAATAATGATGCAGCATAATCATAATATTTTTACTGTGACAGGTGATGCATAATAGTGATACACACTGTTTTATACAGGCCTGATTACGGCGTGTCGCACGGTTTTACAGTGTGATTTATCACAAAAAATTCAAAACAATAATGATTGTCACGTATTTATTCCGCTAGCTATTCTCTATTCATCTCAAACCAAGTAATATGCCAATTTATTCTGCATAAAACGTCGCAGAGTCACCTCACCTTTTGGAGATGGTCGCTTGATTAGTGTTTTTCTGGTTGATGATCACGAACTGGTGCGCGCAGGGATCCGTCGCATTTTGGATGATGTAAAAGGCATCAAAGTTGTCGGAGAGGCTCATTGTGGCGAAGATGCCGTAAAATGGTGCCGTACCAATAACGCGGATGTGGTGCTGATGGACATGAACATGCCGGGGATTGGCGGTCTGGAAGCAACCCGCAAAATGTTGCGTTACAATCCGGACATTAAAATCATTGTCCTGACCGTGCATACTGAGAACCCGCTACCTGCCAAGGTAATGCAGGCGGGCGCGGCTGGCTATCTCAGTAAAGGTACTGCACCTCAAGAGATGGTTAATGCAATACGTACTGTCTGTGCCGGACAGCGCTATATTGCATTAGACATTGCCCAGCAGATGGCCCTGAGTCAGGTGATGCCGGATTCTGATAATCCGTTCGCATCGCTATCAGAGCGTGAACTGCAGATCATGATGATGATCACCAAAGGGCAGAAAGTTAACGAAATTTCAGAACAGCTTAGCCTGAGTCCGAAAACGGTTAACAGCTACCGCTACCGGATGTTCAGCAAGCTGAATATCAATGGTGACGTGGAGTTAACGCACCTGGCTATTCGACATGGCATGTTGAAATCAGAAAAGTTGTAGTGGTGTGTGTAGTCGTTGTGTGTTTGATGCCAAGAGTTTTCTGAAAACCGTCAGTACGCAGCCCGGCGTATACCGGATGTATGATGCATCCGGTACTGTCATTTATGTCGGTAAAGCCAAAGATCTTAAAAAACGGCTGTCCAGCTACTTTCGCGCCAATCTTCCCAGCAAGAAAACCGAAGCGCTGGTCAGTGCGATTGCGTCTATTGATGTGACGGTTACCCACACAGAAACCGAAGCGTTACTGCTAGAGCACAACTACATCCAACGTTACCAGCCGCGCTACAACGTGCTGCTGCGTGATGATAAATCCTACCCGTACATTTTGCTGAGCGCGCATACCCATCCTCGTGTGAGCATGTACCGTGGAGCCAAGCACGCCAAAGGCGAGTATTTTGGCCCATTTCCGAGTTCATCCTCAGTACGCGAAACCTTGGCGCTGATGCAGCGCATCTTCCCGTTACGCCAGTGCGAAGACAGCTTTTACAACAATCGCTCCAGACCTTGTCTGCAGTACCAGATTGGCCGCTGTTTGGGCCCGTGTGTGAAGGGTTTGGTGAGTGATGCGGAATATCAGCAATGTGTGGATGATGTTCGTCTGTTTTTGCAGGGCAAAGATCAGCAAGTGATTGAAGGTCTGGTGAGCCGAATGGAAGCGGCCAGCCGCGCTTTGGAGTTTGAAACTGCCGCCCGCCTGCGCGATCAAATCCAAGCGGTACGTAAAGTCACCGAAAAGCAGTTTATCTCCGGTGACAGCGAAGATCTGGATGTGGTCAGTGTCGCCTATGATGCGGGGATGGCCTGCGTTTACACGCTGTTTTTACGACAGGGAAAAGTGCAGGGCAGCCGCAGTTACTTCCCGAAAGTGCCGGCCGATACCGAATTGGCGGAGGTGGTAGAAACCTTCTTAGGCCAGTTTTATCTGCAGGCCCACGAGTCGCGTACCTTACCGAATGAAATTCTGCTGGATTACCGTTTGGCAGATAAAACGGTGCTCAGTGATTCCATCAGTGAGCTGGCCGGACGGCGCATTCAAATTCAAGATCGGCCGCGCGGCGAACGTGCCCGTTACCTAAAATTGGCGCGCACGAACGCACATACGGCGTTGATGACCAAATTATCTCAGCAAAGCACAATCCATCATCGTTTGCGTTTGCTGGCCGAACAGCTGGGGTTACCGCCGATTCGGCGCATGGAGTGCTTTGACATTAGCCACACGATGGGGGAGCAGACCGTGGCTTCCTGCGTGGTATTTGATAGCAATGGCCCGCTGAAAGCAGATTATCGACGTTACAACATTACCGGTATCACGCCCGGCGATGATTATGCCGCGATGGAACAAGTGCTGCGTCGCCGCTACAGCAAAGCCCTGACGCCAGATAAAGTGCCGGACATCATCTTTATTGATGGTGGTAAAGGCCAACTGGGGAAGGCGGTACAGATTTTTGCCGAGCTGAACGTGGAGTGGGACAAACACCACCC
Source organism: Plesiomonas sp. ZOR0011 (assembly GCF_000800945.1). Taxonomy (NCBI): domain Bacteria; kingdom Pseudomonadati; phylum Pseudomonadota; class Gammaproteobacteria; order Enterobacterales; family Enterobacteriaceae; genus Plesiomonas; species Plesiomonas sp. ZOR0011. The sequence continues at coordinate 1,436 of NZ_JRKB01000098.1, read as the reverse complement.
GCGTCTCATTGGGGTGGCGAAAGGCGCAGATCGCAAGGCCGGGCTGGAGACGCTAATTTTAGCCGATGAAGGGAATCGCGAGCTGTCATTGCCGCCTGATTCTCCCGCATTGCATGTTATTCAGCATATTCGTGATGAATCCCATAATCATGCCATTACGGGCCATCGCAAAAAACGTGCGAAAGTGCGCACCAGCAGCTCGCTCGAGGACATTGAAGGCATTGGGCCGAAACGGCGTCAAGCGCTGCTCAAATATATGGGCGGTTTGCAGGCCCTGAAGAATGCGAGCATGGAAGAAATTGCCCAGGTTCCGGGAATTTCAGCAAATTTAGCAGAAAAGATCTTTCTTGCGTTGAAACACTGAGCGGCTTGTAGCACCATATCAGTCAGCCGCTTACCACATGACAAAAGCCCATAAAATTATGCAATTTAATATTCCGACTTGGCTGACACTGTTTCGCGTAGTTCTAATCCCTTTCTTTGTTGTTGCTTTCTACCTGCCTTTTCAGTGGGCGCCGGCGGTGTGTGCACTGATCTTCGTGATCGCCGCAGTGACAGACTGGTTTGATGGCTTCTTGGCCCGCCAGCTCAAGCAAACCACCCGTTTTGGTGCTTTCCTTGATCCGGTGGCGGATAAAGTGATGGTTGCTGTGGCATTGGCGTTGGTGGTTGAGCATTACCACACCGTTTGGGTGACGTTACCGGCGGCAACCATGATTGCCCGTGAAATCATCATCAGTGCTTTACGTGAGTGGATGGCCGAACTGGGTAAGCGTAACAGTGTGGCGGTGTCGTGGTGGGGTAAGTTCAAAACCGCGGCTCAGATGTTTGCGCTGGTGGCTTTGCTGTGGCGTCCAACCGAAGTGGCGGTGATTGTCGGTATGATTGCGCTGTATGTGGCCGCGGTACTGACCTTCTGGTCTATGTTCCAGTATCTGAAGGCGGCGTGGTCTGATTTGATGGCCTAAGCCGACTGGTAACGAGAGACGACCAGATAAGTTCGAGATTGTGTATTTGATCTTGTGTAAAAGGCGCTGTACTCAGCGCCTTTTCTGTTTTTATGAGCGCATGTTTCTAGACACCCATGTTTTCATGGCGAGTGGTTTACGGAGCTCATCGTTTTGCTTGTCGAGCAGCACTTCGCTCCGTTGTTGGCGTAGGCCTTTGGTTATCCAGAAAATATGACCAATGGCGCTTTACAGAGCAATTGGATCAAAAAATCACCGAACGAGTTGAATTAAAAGAAAATCTGTTGACTCACCTGCCTGAATCAGTAGAATGCAACGCATCGGATGACGACGAAGACGAATTAACAAGAAACCTTTTAGGTTGTCAGTTAACGCTTCATCAGAAATCAGATTGCGGGAATAGCTCAGTTGGTAGAGCACGACCTTGCCAAGGTCGGGGTCGCGAGTTCGAGTCTCGTTTCCCGCTCC
>NZ_JRKB01000010.1:0-4108 GCF_000800945.1 Plesiomonas sp. ZOR0011 | reverse complement strand
GGAGCGACCCACCAGAAATGGGGGGGATCTTTAAGTCCGATTCGGGTTTCGCCACTCTTGATTTGAGCACCGGAAACGCCTGTTTTCTGTGAAGCTCATCAGGAGGGCGGAGCCTTTGGAAAAAGCACCTGCCATGCCATACCTTCGTCTTTCCTTACGCCCGCTCTCTGCTTTTCTAAAACATCAAAAAAAACTTATTGGGCGCGGAGCGCATCTTGCCGTTCCGCTGATCGGCAAGCGTGATTGTGCGTAAAGCTCCGGTCAGCTTTGCTGTCCTAGCTTTTCCACATGAACGCTTTCTCTAGGCGTGCTTGTCCTATGTTCTTGCTTGATTAGGTGGTTAATCTCAGTTGGTCATGAATGCGGTGCTATTATGCGCCGCATTTTTTTTGTATATTTGGGTGAAGTCGGGGACAAGGTATGTTTTGTTGAACCGCCACCACGGTGACGCTCCAACAAAACGCCTTGGTCAGGACTCCGTCCCGACACCCTATTACTGTAAATTCACCATCATTTGAACGGATAACTTGAGTGAGCAAAAGCGAGAACCGTAAAAGGACAGTCCTGTTTTTGGGCATCCGTTGGTTACCAGAAGAAAAGGCTCAAGTGGTCGCCAGTGCTAAGGCGGCAGGGATAAGCGCAGGTGAATTTCTTCGGCGTTCAGCTCTTGGTCGTCGCATTGTTCCAAAGGGTGACACCAAGCAGATGAATGAGATTTTAAAACAAGGTGGACTGCTCAAACATCTCTACACAGAGATGGAGAAACGAGGGGTTATGACTGCCGAGTTAAGCAAGAAATTTGCAGACACCTTAACCGCCCAGCAAATGGCGTTTTTGAACTTTGAGGCAAGCAGCCTTAACAACGACAACAACGGAAAATAACGTGCTCGCGAAGGTGCCGCCAAAGCGGCGTGATGGTGAATCTAGCTTTCTGAAACTCGTCTCCTACACCACTTTACGTGATGATTTGGAGATGGGCGAAACGCTATCGCCTGAAAAACCCTTCGTCCGTAAATCACGCGCTGAGTCTGTCATTTTTAATGACCTCGTAGGGTACGCAACTCGCAACCCGTTACCGAACTCAGCCGATGTTGTTGCCACCTTTCCTGATGGGCGTCAGCAGCTGCGCTGTGGTGACGTTATGACTGAAACCAACTGTTTCTCTTTGCCTACCGCCGCCAGTGAAATGAATATGGTCGCAATGCAAAACGCGCATTGCAAAGACCCTGTTTACCACGTGATTTTGTCTTGGCCAGAGGCTGAAAAGCCTACGCCAGAACAGGTATTCGATTCTGCTCGTCATTGTATGAAAGCGTTGGGGATGGCCGATCACCAGTATGTTTTCGCTATTCATGACGACACCGATAACCTGCACTGCCACATGACCGTTAACCGTGTTAACCCGAAAAGTTACAGGGCAGCATCACTGTACAATGATCACTTCACGCTAGACCGTTGCTGTCGTGAAATGGAGCTGAAATACAAGTGGCAGCATGTTAACGGGGCATTCATGGTTAACGATGATGGGGCGGTAGTTCGCAAGCATCATTTCTTTAAACCAGTACCCTCCGCTGTGCGAGAACTGGAGATCTTTAAAGACATGGAAAGCCTGTATTCGTATGCCGTCGAGCAGTGTCGCAACAAGCTAGATAAGCTGTTTCTCCAAGATGGCTATGACTGGGCAGATGTTCATAACATCATGATTGCCGCTGGCTTGGAGCTACGTCCTAAAGGTGAAGGGCTAGCCGTTTACGACCTCGCAAACGAAAGCCAGCATCCGGTTAAAGCGAGCCATATACACCCAGAATTAACCCTGCAATCACAGCAAGAGTTGATCGGCAAATTCACCCCTGCAGCCGTTATCCGTGAAGTTAATCAGGCGGGTAAAGAGGTGCTGTTAACGCCAGTAAATATCCAATCTCAGTATGATTGCCGCTTGCATAGTCGTGATCGTGGAGCGCGAGCTGAACGACGCGTACAACGAGCTATGGCGCGTGAAGATTTGATCGCCCGTTACAAGTCTTACAAGAACGGGTTTGAACGAAAAACCATTACAGCAGACGAAGTACGAACCCGTTACCGTGAACTGGCGGCGAGCTATCGCATCCGTAAAAACAATGTCCGCCAAACTCAACGAGATCCGCTACTGCGTAAGCTCATGTACCGTGCGTTAGAGATCGACAAGTTAAAGAGCATGGCCGCATTACGCTTAGAAATTCGCGCTGAACGCGAAGCCTTGAAAGCGATGCCTGGGAATTCTGTGTTGTCTTATCGTGCATGGGTTGAGGCGCAAGCAACACGGCATGATACCGCCGCTATCTCTCAATTGCGGGGATGGGCGTACAGAGAGAAACGTAAAAATCGAACCCCAGCGATTTCTAACAACATCGTTCTGCATGCTGTTGCTGATGACATTAAACCGGCTCAAATTCGTGGCTACGATGTACAGGTTAAGCGTGATGGAGCAGTAGTTTACATGTCAGGTAACAAGCCCGTTCTGCTTGACCGTGGTTTGTTCATGGAAATCGCCACAGCCCCAGAAGAAAAGGGCAAGAACGTTGCTATGGCATTGCACATTACCAATGAAAAAAGCGGCGAACGTGTGGAAGTTCGCGGCGAAAAAGAGTTTGTGAGCGCCTTGATCAAATACGTGCCGAAGTTCAACCATGACACAGGCAAAAAAGTTCATCTAACGCACCCAGCACAACGCCAAATGGCGGGATATAACATCCCTGAGCCAGTCCAGCGCCCAACCCCAAGACCCGAACCAGAAAACAGGCCAACCCCTCCACGGGCATACTCAGCCCCAAAACCTTAACGGCACGACCTTAAAAGCGGCTTTGCAGTGGGCGGGGGTGATTTTGCCGCGCTGCGCGTTCGCAGTTCTACGGCGTATCAGCTTTGGTGATCACGATATACATCGAGCGCGCCTTTCATGCCCTGCTGCGCTGGGCATCGTAACAGGCACTTTTGAAGGCATTAGCCCGTTTTTTTGTTCAAACCACAAAACCTACGCTGCATTGCATGATTATTCATGCGCTAAAAACTCACAGGCGCGATTCTGGGCGCTTTTCTCACCCCTAGCGGTACGTTTCCTTGCCTTTGACATGAAAAACGCTCTGAAAGCGATTTAGGCGGTGCGGGAAATGTCGATTATGGTAAATGTGCGGATTGGGAGCTATCAGTCAAGCTAACCAAAGGTTACACAATGTTCCGTGCCGTTTTTCTTAGTTCGCTAGATAGTGCGCATTAGGATTTCTGCATTAAAAAGGGACTTGGTATGTCTAGACCTATCGCGCCGCTGTTTTTGCTGGCCACCATCTCACTTCTCACTATCTTGATCATGTCATCATTTTTCGGTGAGTTTGACACTGAGTTTTCAGTATTAATTCTCTCGGTTGCTTTAGGTTCTTTATAGCTCCTCCCGCATAGAAGCGTTGTACTTTACGGTGTGCCAGAGCGTGGTACACCGTTTTTTTGTGTCACTTGAATATGTTCATACCCACAATAAAGCCTCTTCCATAACAGTTTAAATAGGCTAAACAATGTTTAAAGATCTCATTGGCGGGGGTGGTGTATGGTCTGTATTTTGGAGCGTTTAATCCTTTTGGGCATTGTGGCTAGAGATTTGGCATTGCTTGCATTGGCTGTAGGGTTGCTCGTTATCGTTTTTCGTCTGACTTAGCGGTTATGTATTAATTAAAATGACGTAATTACGGATGAGTGGTGAGCATTGTGTATAGGGCTTTAGATGGAGAAGGGGCAATGGAAAGGTGGGTTATTTGCTATGCCGGCGGATATGCACGCTGATTTGTTCCGTTGACGATAGGGCTGCCTGCGCGTAATCTTTTGCCCAGAAAAGAAAAAACCACCGCGATAACGGTGGCTTTTTCAGGTTCAAAGAGCGTAGAGAACTCAATGAACCAAGGTAACTGGCTTGTAGAGGAGCACAGTCACCATAAACTGTCCTTTCAGTGTAGCCCTAACGGGTAATTCACTTCAAGAACTCCGTGATACAAAGCTCCTCTTCTTAATCAGTTACCAATGGCTACCGCCACTGGCGATTTGTCGTGTCTGTACGGGTTGGACTCAAGAGTTTGTTACCGTA
>NZ_JRKB01000097.1:0-214 GCF_000800945.1 Plesiomonas sp. ZOR0011 | reverse complement strand
TTTTTCTTACTTTCCACTTTCTTGTACAAGAAGTGGTGGGTCTGAGTGGACTCGAACCACCGACCTCACCCTTATCAGGGGTGCGCTCTAACCACCTGAGCTACAGACCCATCGTAAGTGTCGCTCGTATTTATTAACCAAACAATCTGTGTGAACACTCAGCTTAAGCGCCAAATATCTCAGGTAAGGAGGTGATCCAACCGCAGGTTCCCCT
>NZ_JRKB01000096.1:0-439 GCF_000800945.1 Plesiomonas sp. ZOR0011 | reverse complement strand
TTGTACAGCGCTTAGCCGCTGAGGAAGGGCTGGCCTTTTATCATGAATTTGAGCCGGGTAAGCACCGGGTGGTGTTTGCCGATAACAGTTCTGCACTACAAACCGGCCCAGAACTCTTTTTCAATCTGGCCAATCAAGGCCAACAACATGGCCAGTTTGTCCGCAAATTCCGCTATCAAAAAGCGGTCCGCACTGCTGAGGTAGAGCTCAAAGATTACAGCTTCAAAACACCCGCCTATGCACTGTCGCACAATAAGCAAGGCAGTGAACTGAACCACCAGCGTGATAGCTACCAGCACTTTGACTACCCCGGCCGCTTTAAACAAGACCCGAGCGGCACCGCGTTTACCGCTTATCGCCTTGATGCATTACGTGCTGATGCCATTACCGGTGACGGTGAGTCGAATGCCCCACAACTGATGCCAGGCTTAGCTTTCAC
>NZ_JRKB01000095.1:0-2290 GCF_000800945.1 Plesiomonas sp. ZOR0011 | reverse complement strand
TGGTGGAGCTAAGCGGGATCGAACCGCTGACCTCTTGCATGCCATGCAAGCGCTCTCCCAGCTGAGCTATAGCCCCGTTACCTGACTCATGTAACAGAATCGCTGTAAGCGAGGCGAATAATAGGCATGCCGCCGCAGACTGTCAATACTATTCCCATGACTCTCTAGCTAAGTGCGCAAAAACTCAACACTTCAGCCGCGATTCTGGAGAAAATTGCCTCTATACCCAAACGACTTGAAGTTGCAGGTAGGCGGCCAGTGAGTGAATCCCCATGAGCATAGGCAAACTATGTGATTGGGGTGAACGAACGTAGTAAACACCGCTGCAGCTTCAAGTAGGAAGGGTATATACGCCCATAAAAAAAGCAAGGCCATCACAGCCTTGCTTTTCATTTTCACGCCTCGCTCGCCTTAGCTGGCGATAACGCGCGATTTACTGCGCCGCACGCGCCGCGATATACGCCAGCGCCATATCGATACGTGCTAATACGCGCTCACGACCAATGGCATGCACAGTGGCATCCACTGATGGCGACTGACCCGCACCGGTCACCGCGACACGCAGTGGCATACCAATTTTGCCCATACCAATTTCCAGCGCATCGGCAGTGGCTTGGATAGCGGTATGAATCGCCTCAACGTTCCACTCCACTTCCGCCAGACGAGCACGCACCGCTTCCAATGGCGCTTGCGCGACCGGACGCAGATGTTTTTTCGCAGCATCTTCATCAAACGCAGCAAAATCTTCGAAGAAGTAACGGCTAGCCGCTGCCATCTCTTTCAGTGTCTTGCAACGCTCGCCCAGCAACTTAACGATATCAGTCAGCGCCGGACCATTTCCGGTGTTGATCCCCTGATCTTGCATATGCCACGCCAAGTACTCAGCAACACGCGCAGGATCAGCATGGTTGATATAGTGATGGTTCAGCCACAGCAGCTTATCGGTGTTAAACGCACTGGCTGATTTGCTTACCGCGTCCAGCGAGAACAACTGCTCCATCTCGGCAATCGAGAAGATCTCCTGATCGCCATGGGACCAACCCAGACGCACCAGATAGTTCAGCAGCGCTTCTGGCAGGTAACCGTCATCACGGTACTGCATCACGCTCACCGCACCATGACGCTTAGACAGCTTCTTACCGTCATCACCCAAGATCATCGATACGTGGGCATACTCAGGTACCGGCGCACCCAGCGCTTTCAGAATGTTGATCTGACGCGGCGTGTTGTTGATATGGTCTTCACCACGGATAACGTGCGTAATCTCCATATCCCAGTCATCCACAACCACACAGAAGTTGTAGGTTGGCGAACCATCGGTACGGCGGATAATCAGATCATCCAGCTCTTGGTTACTAAATTCAATCGGACCACGGATCAGATCGTTAAAAATCACTGAACCTTCTTGTGGGTTACGGAAACGCACCACATGCGGCTCATCCGGGGTATGATTATGCGCGTGATCGCGGCAGCAACCATCGTAACGTGGCTTCTCTTTCTTCTCTTCCTGCTCAGCACGCAGCGCTTCCAAACGCTCCTTAGAGCAATAGCAACGGTATGCGGTACCGGCTTCCAACATCTCATCGATGATGGCGTTGTAACGGTCAAAACGCTTGGTCTGATAATACGGACCTTCATCCCAGCCCAGATCCAGCCAGTTCATCCCATCCATAATGGCATCGATGGCTTCCTGAGTAGAACGCTCCAGATCGGTATCTTCAATCCGCAGAACAAACTCACCGCCCATACGACGGGCATATAACCAAGAGTAAAGAGCGGTACGAGCACCACCCACATGCAGATAACCGGTAGGACTTGGCGCAAAACGCGTTTTAATTTTCATGGTGAATCCAGGCCTTTGCTAAAGCTGTAGATATAAGCAGGTATAAAATTCTGTCAGTAGTTACCGGCGTGATACCTCACATCACAACGCCACTACACACAGCACTCACAGCACACCGTCACGGTTTAACCTGCAAAACGCTATATATAGAGAAGAGCACACCGAATAAAACTGAAAAGTGGCGCTTATTTTAGCACTCCCCCCAGAATGCACCAAGGTAACTAACGCGTTGCAGGCTAAAGCGATGCAAAAAAAGTCATTTTGTGGAAAAATAAATCAAATAGCTTGTTTTTACGACGGACGTACAGTTTGGCTAAAAAAACCGTTGACTCTCAACGCTTAGCCCCTATAATGCGGCCCTCGTTGACGGCGGGCGATTAGCTCAGCTGGGAGAGCACCTCCCTTACAAGGAGGGGGTCACTGGTTCGAACCCGGTATCGCCCACCA
>NZ_JRKB01000094.1:0-2067 GCF_000800945.1 Plesiomonas sp. ZOR0011 | reverse complement strand
ATGCATTACGTGCTGATGCCATTACCGGTGACGGTGAGTCGAATGCCCCACAACTGATGCCAGGCTTAGCTTTCACTCTCAGTGAGCATCCCAATGCTGTACTGAATACCGATTGGCAGGTGGTACAAATAACGCATACGGGTAAACAGCCACAAGCACTGGAAGAAGAAGGCGGTAATGGGCCAACGGTGTATTACAACCAATTTGCCGTCATTCCAGCCACAACACCATGGCGCGCCCTAATGCCGCACAAGCCTATGGTCGATGGCCCACAGATAGCCACGGTCGTTGGTCCTGATGGTGAAGAGATTTACTGTGACGAGCATGGGCGCGTCAAACTGCAATTCCCATGGGACCGGTACGGTTCGAGCAATGACCAAAGCTCATGTTGGGTTCGGGTCTCACAAGGCTGGGCTGGTGGGCAATACGGTATGATAGCTATCCCGCGTGTGGGGCATGAGGTTATCGTCTCGTTTTTAGAAGGGGACCCAGACCAACCGATAGTGACTGGTCGTACCTACCATGCGACTAACCGTCCTCCCTATGACTTGCCAACGCATAAAACCCGAACCGTGTTGCGTACAGAGACGCATCAGGGGGAAGGTTTCAACGAACTGCGTTTTGAAGACCAAGCTGGACAAGAAGAAATCTACATCCACGGTCAAAAAAACCTGAATGTACTGATAGAAAACGATGTCGCGTGGCGCATTAAGCACGATGAGCATCGTGATATCGATAACGACCGTTTTACACGCATTAAAGCAAATGACCATCTGTCAGTGGATGGCGAAAAACGCGACCACATCAAAGCGGATTATTCACTGACAGTTGATACCTCGATGCATCAGAAGTTGGCCCAGTCGCTATTGGTTGATGTAGGCCAAGAGGCCCATCTAAAGGTCGGAAATAAAATAGTATTGGACGCGGGCTCTGAGTTAACGCTCAAGGTTGGCGGCAGCTTTGTGAAGATTGACCCGAGTGGCGTTACTCTAGTCGGTCCGACCATCAAAATGAACTCCGGAGGAAGTCCGGGCACGGGCTCTGGATGGGCGGGTAAAATGCCGATTAAGCCGGGGGATGTAGAAGTAGTCACCCCGCCACCGCCGATGGAGCTGGCGCGTCAAACCCCGACATTAACAACGATGCCGCCGCTTGAAAAGCCCGTGTGCATTCCTTGTATGTTGAGGGCTATGGCCCAAGGCGATTCCGTGATTAAGGGAGAGTAGGATGTTACCTGAATCAATTTGGAATAAGGGAGAGACTCACGTTCTGCTTGAGGCCGCGCATCTAACTGCAAAACAGCGAGAGCAACTGAGTGAAGGGCGATTTTTACCGCTCTACTTGCACGATGACCTCTTTGAATTGGTCAATTTAGGGCCTTGGCTTTGGCTGTGCTCAAAAGAGGATACCGACCTACTCGCAGAGATAACCCTGCAAGGTCATGTTGTTGGGATTATTGATAGCGACTTACCCATAGATGCATTGCAAGAGCAATTAGCGCTCGGCGCAAGAGTGATTGAACCAGGTGGCAAGTTTAGCTTGTTACTGCGGTTCTATACCCCTGATGCATTGCCTTTGTTGCTTGAGCAACACAATGCTTCTTGGCTTGGCGCTCTTTTTGGCGGTATTCGCCGTTGGTGGGTACGAGAATGTGGCGGGAGCTGGCGTGAGTTAGCCTTATCTATCCCCTCGGCAAAACCTGAGATAATACAACTGACTTCTGAGCTCTATCAGGCGCTAGAGGGCTCACCACTAGCGCATCGTTTATTAGCTGCTTGGCAGTCAGGAGACAATGCCTCGCATTTTCCCCCTTGTGAGCGGATGTCGATGGTACGCAAAGCACTCAGTAAAGCTAAAGAGGCTGGGGCGAGCGACTCGCAGTTAATGCTCTGGGGACTCGCTTACTTGGAAGGTGGACGCCCAGCGTTGGAGCAGATAAAGCAATCAGCATGAGCAGTTTTGAATCCATGATTGTTACTGCCGTATGGCGTTCAATGCCCCGTTGGCTGCGTTGGTTTACAGCCATGGCCCTAGTCTTGTGGCTGGGATGGGTTTTCTTGGTACAAG
>NZ_JRKB01000093.1:0-11150 GCF_000800945.1 Plesiomonas sp. ZOR0011 | reverse complement strand
CAGAAGACAGAAGACAGAAGACAGAAGACAGAAGACAGAAGACAGAAGACAGAAGACAGAAGACAGAAGACAGAAACGGTAAGCCCCGCTCACTCCCTGCGCAATTCGCTATCGCTTCCTACCGGCAACCAAGGGAGATAGAGAGAAAAACGGCTTAACCCCAAATCACAAGGATAAAAAAAGCGGTCAGCTTTCGCCAACCGCTATAAATAGTATGCACTATTTTGAGAACGTATCGCGCAGCGATTAGTTCAGACGCTCTTTAATACGAGCAGACTTACCAGAACGCTCACGCAGGTAGTACAGTTTCGCTTTACGCACAGCACCACGACGCTTAACAGCAACGCTGTCGATCAGTGGAGAGTGAGTCTGGAACACACGCTCAACACCTTCGCCGTTGGAGATTTTACGTACGGTGAATGCAGAGTGCAGACCGCGGTTACGCTTAGCGATTACCACGCCCTCGAATGCCTGCAGACGCTTTTTATCACCTTCAACAACCCAAACCTGTACCACAACGGTGTCACCAGGACGGAACGCCGGTACGTTTTGTTTCAGTTGTTCTTGTTCCAGTTGCTTAATGATATTGCTCATAATTCTCTCTTAACCCTAGAATTAACTGAATCTTTAGTTCTGCTCACTGCCCTGATGTTCCTCTTGGAACTCAGTCAGGAGCACCGCTTGCTCGTCAGTCAGAGCTAGGCTTTCTAGAAGCTCAGGTCTTCTCAGCCAAGTACGGCCCAGCGACTGTTTTAATCGCCAGCGACGAATTTCTGCATGATTCCCCGATAATAAAACCGGCGGCACTTGCATCCCATCTAATACCTCGGGCCGGGTATAGTGCGGACAGTCCAGTAACCCGTTCGCAAAGGAATCTTCCTCTGCGGACGCTTGATGGCCCAGTACACCCGGAACAAACCGCGCGACTGCATCCAGCAGCGTCATGGCAGGTAACTCACCGCCACTGAGAACGTAATCGCCGATTGACCATTCTTCGTCAACTTCGGTTTGGATCACGCGCTCATCTATGCCTTCGTAGCGACCACAAACCAGAATCAACTTCTCGTTTGTTGCCAGCTCACTCACACCAGACTGATCCAGTGTGCGTCCCTGAGGCGACAGATAGATTACCTTCGCCCCATCACCTGCAGCCGCTTTCGCTGCATGAATCGCATCCCGTAAGGGTTGCACCATCATCAACATGCCCGGCCCGCCCCCGAAAGGTCTGTCATCGACAGTGCGATGCCGGTCGTGCGTAAAATCGCGAGGATTCCAGCACTCAATGCTGAGCAGGCCATTTTTTACCGCTCGGCCGGTTACCCCGAAATCGGTCACTGTACGGAACATCTCAGGGAACAAGCTTACTATTCCTATCCACATAGGTTTCGGCCTATCCACATAGATTTAGTGCCAATTCTCGTCAGACAGATTGCTCTGCCCCGGGTCAGAAACCAGGATCCCAATCTACTTCGATAGTTCGAGTAGCGAGATCGACTTTTTTGATAACCTGCCCATCGAGGAACGGAATTAACCGCTCCTTGATTCCAAAAGCATCTTTCAGGTTTGCCTTCACCACCAGAACATCGTTAGAGCCGGTTTCCATCATGTCAGTGACTTTACCAAACTCATAACCACTGGTGTTTACCACCTTGCAACCCATCAGGTCACGCCAGTAATAATCACCATCTTCCAGCTTAGGTAGCTGTGAAGCATCCACGGCAATTTCTGCATTAGTCATTGCGTGGGCTGTTTCACGATCATCAACGCCTTTCAGCTTGATGATCAGGTCATTGTTGTGGTGACGCCAGCTTTCCAGCTCCACCTCACGCCATTGACCCCCTGTTTTCAAGAACCAAGGTTGGTACTCGAAAATACTTTCCGAATCCTCGGTGGAGGAGTACACCCTGAGCCAACCACGGATACCGTATGTAGAACCCAGTTTCCCAAGCACCACAGGCTCAAGCAGCTTACTCATTGAAACCACCCAGACGGATTACGCAGCTTTCTGCGCGTCTTTCAGCAGCTTAGCAACACGGTCGCTTACAGTAGCGCCCAGGCCAAGCCAATGGTTGATGCGATCCAGGTCCAGACGAACCTTCTCAGCCGCACCAGCAGCGATTGGGTTGAAGAAACCCACGCTCTCGATGAAACGGCCATCACGCGCACTACGGCTGTCGGTTACGACTACTTGATAAAACGGACGCTTTTTAGCGCCGCCACGTGCCAAACGAATAGTTACCATAACGTCCTCTTATATTAACAAAAACACCCAGAGACCGTATTGAGGGTCGGACTCCGGGGTCTGCGAAAAAGCTGTCGAATTTTACTCGTTTCAGGGTAAAAAGCAACCTGCCTTAACGGATTTACACACGCGGCACCTGTCAAGGCACCGCTACGGTAAGGATTAACGGCCAAACATGCCCGGTGGCATCATACCTTTCATGCCACGCATCATTTTCGCCATGCCGCCTTTGCGCATTTTTTTCATCATGCGCTGCATTTCAGTAAATTGCTTGAGCAGACGGTTCACATCCTGCACCTGAACACCGGCACCCATGGCGATACGGCGCTTACGGCCACCTTTAATCAGCTCAGGGTTACGGCGCTCGGCACGGGTCATGGAGTTGATCATCGCTTCCATTTTCACGGTGACCTTGTCATCCATCTGCGCTTTGATGTTATCCGGCAACTGACCGGCACCCGGCAGTTTTTCCAGCATGCTCATCATGCCGCCCATATTGCGCATCTGTTGCAGCTGATCGCGGAAGTCTTCTAGGTCGAAGTTGTCGCCCTTCTTGAACTTCTCGGCCATTTTCTCGGCCTGTTCACGGTCAACGTTACGCTCCAGATCTTCAATCAGCGACAGTACATCGCCCATGCCCAGAATTCGTGACGCAACGCGATCCGGGAAGAACGGCTCCAGCGCATCGGTTTTCTCGCCCACACCGAGGAATTTAATCGGCTTGCCGGTGATATGACGGATAGACAGCGCCGCACCACCACGGGCATCACCATCCACCTTGGTCAAAATCACACCGGTCAATGGCAACGCTTCGTTAAATGCCTTGGCGGTATTGGCCGCATCCTGACCGGTCATGGCATCGACCACGAACAGGGTTTCGATTGGATTGATGGCCGCATGCAGCTGCTGGATCTCGTCCATCATCTCGCCATCAACGTGCAAACGACCGGCGGTATCCACCAACAGCACATCGTAGAATTTCAGTTTGGCGTGCTGCAGCGCTTTGTTAACGATCGCTAACGGCTTTTCTTGCGGATCCGATGGGAAGAAATCGATCTCAACGCTTTCCGCCAAGGTTTCCAGCTGTTTGATCGCCGCCGGGCGATACACGTCCGCGGACACCACCAGCACTTTTTTCTTCTTACGCTCACGCAGGAACTTACCCAGCTTGGCCACACTGGTGGTTTTACCGGCCCCCTGCAGACCCGCCATCAGCACCACAGCTGGCGGTTGCGCCGCCAGATTCAGGTCACTGTTGGCTTCGCCCATCGCCAATTCGAGTTCGTTACGTACAATTTTCACGAACTCCTGACCCGGTGTCAGGCTCTTGTTGACCTCTTGGCCAACGGCACGCTCTTTAACGCGATTGATAAAATCACGTACCACGGGCAAAGCGACATCCGCTTCCAGTAACGCCATGCGTACTTCACGCAGGGTGTCTTTAATATTTTCATCAGTCAGTCGGCCACGGCCGCTGATATTGCGCAGAGTGCGCGACAGTCGATCAGAAAGATTCTCAAACATCGTAGTCAGTGTCCGCTTGCACAGGGTCTGTGTGGCTTAATAATTGAAGGGATTATACCTGATTATTCTGCTTATGTGGCAGTCACAAGGTTGGAGCATTGCCGAAGGGACGGTATACTAGCTTTTCTTCTATCAGGTTATGCAACCACTGACACCGACTTATGCCAATTTTCGCGACACTCGCCTTACTGGGTTATGCCGCCTGTCTGGGGCTGATTATTCCGAGTTTGCTGCGTAAAAACGGACCGAATCCACGGGCCGTGTTTGCCTGTGCCGGTTTCGCACTGCTGTTTCATGGGATCACCCTGCAAGAGCTCATTTTTGGTGCGGTCAGCGGACAAAACCTCAGCCTGATGAATGTGGCGTCGCTGGTTGGCTTGATCATCACCTTACTGATGACCTTGTCGCTCCTGCGTTATCGGGTCTGGTTTTTGATGCCGGTGGTGTATAGTTTTGCGGCCATCAATCTGGCCGCGGCCAGTTTCCTGCCCGGCGCCTTTATTACGCACCTTGAGCATAACGCCGGTATTTTGCTGCACATCACCTTGGCACTGTTTGCCTATGCCACCTTGATGATTGCCACCTTATATGCCCTGCAACTGGCGTGGTTGGATTACCGCCTCAAGCAAAAACGGTTACCGCTTAGCCCGATTTTCCCGCCGTTGATGACCATCGAGCGCCAGCTGTTTCAGATCACCTTAATTGGTGAGATCCTGCTGACCTTAACGCTGATCAGTGGCTGGTTTTTCCTGCAAGACATGTTCGCGCAAGGCAAATCGCATAAAGCCATTTTGTCGATGTTGGCATGGGTGGTCTATGGCGTGCTGCTGTGGGGACACTTTCGCCAAGGCTGGCGCGGACGCCGTATGGTCTACTTCAGTCTGATCGGCGCGTTCTTACTGACTCTGGCCTATTTTGGCAGCCGCTTTATGCAGGAAGTGATCCTGCGCTGATTATCGGACACAACCCGCTTGATTCTACGCTATGTAGCTCATATTTATTGAAACCGTGTTTACGCAGACCGCGTTGCTGTTGCTACACTGTCTAGCCTGAATGCCCCTTTAGCATTTCTAAGACGCTGTCTTTGTTGGATATTGTCTTTACTGAAATACTGTTACTGACGAAAGGAACCATTACTTGGACGACATACATACCGGCACACTGTTTATTGTGCTGATTTTAATGTTGTTAATTTCTGCCTATTTTTCCGGCTCCGAAACCAGCATGATGTCGCTGAACCGCTACCGGTTGCGGCATATGTCCAAAGAAGGACACCGCGGCGCGAAGCGTGCCGAGCACCTGCTGCAGCGCCCTGATCGCCTGCTCAGCCTTATCCTGATTGGCAACAACTTGGTTAACATCCTCGCTTCGGCCATTGCCACAATTATTGGTATGCGCCTTTATGGCGATGCCGGGGTGGCGATTGCCACCGGTGTGCTGACTCTGGTGGTGTTGATCGTATCCGAAGTGATGCCTAAAACCATCGCCGCGCTGTATCCGGAAAAAATTGCTTTCCCAAGCACCCTGCTGCTGAATGTGCTGATGAAGCTGATGCTGCCGGTGGTGCTGTTTACCAACCTGATCACCTCCGGTTTGATGCGCCTGTTTGGCTTGCGCTCCGATGTGAAAAACTCGCAAGCGGTCAGCAAAGAAGAGCTGCGCACGATTGTGCATGAAGGCTCGCGCATTACCCGCCGCAACCAAGATATGCTGCTGTCTATCTTCGATCTGGAGCAAATCACGGTGGAAGATATCATGGTGCCGCGCAGTGAAGTGGTCGGTATCGATATCAACGAAGATTGGAAGAGTATTGTCCGTCAGCTCAACCACTCGCAACATGCCCGTTTGGTGCTGTACCGCGACAATTTGGATGATGCCATCGGTATGCTGCGTGTGCGTGAAGCCTACCGCTTGATGATGGAAAAGAACGAGTTCAACAAAGAGACGCTGCTGCGCGCCACCGATGAGATTTATTTCGTCCCAGAAGGCACGCCGCTGAACGTACAGCTGCTCAAGTTCCAGCGCAATAAACAGCGTTTTGGTTTGGTGGTCGATGAATATGGTGATATTCAAGGCTTGATCACGCTGGAAGATATTCTGGAAGAGATTGTGGGTGAATTTACCACCTCAATGTCGCCAACTCTGGCCGAAGAAGTGACTCCGCAAAGTGACGGCACCATTTATGTGGAGGGTACCGCCAATATTCGCGATCTGAACAAGGCCTTTAACTGGCAGCTGCCGACCAATGGCCCACGAACCGTCAACGGTTTGCTGCTCGAATACTTGGAAGATATTCCTGATGTCGGCACCAGCGTGCACATGTATGGTCATCAGATCGATATTCTGGAAGTCAGCGATAACATGGTCAAACTGGTACGGGTACATCCGAAAAATAACGGTGACGATGCCACGCCAGAAAATGATGGCTGAGTCTGACTAACCACGCACGCAAAAAAAACCGCCACAGCGATTCGCTAGTGGCGGTTTTTTTATGCTGAGCTCCGATTATGCCAACCGTTGCGCCTAATCTCTTACCCTACGATTGAATTAGCCCAACAGCGATGGATCTAGCGCCAACTCGTCATTGCGATTCACGCCCACACCGCGGCTAAGTACATTACGCGCAATCTGCTGCGCTTCGCTCAGCGAGTGCATGGCACAGGTACCACACTGAAAGCGGTTCAGCTCTGGGATATCATCCTGCGAGGCCACTTGCACCACATCTTGCATCGCGGCAAGCCACGCATCCGCCACCCGCTGTGCATCCGGCGCACCAATCAGGCTCATATAAAAGCCGGTACGGCAGCCCATCGGCGAAATATCGATAATCTCAACCCCGTTACCGTTTAAGTGATCGCGCATAAATCCGGCGAACAAGTGCTCCAGCGTGTGGATCCCTTTTTCGCTCAAGATCTCTTGATTCGGGACGCAAAAGCGCAGATCAAACACAGTAATGGTATCGCCATGCGGGGTTTGCATGGTCTTGGCAACGCGCACGGCCGGTGCAGCCATACGGGTATGATCGACGGTAAAACTATCAAGTAATGGCATGCGGCTGTTTTCCTTACTGATTTTATCTTCTGTGAAAAAAACAAAAAAATTTTGTCAAACAGGGGAAACCTTTTATCCGGCATCCGGTCTTAATTACTGTAAGACGCGCTATTTTGTTGTCATCACATCCCTGAAATTACACACGCAGAGATGTATTTCGGCCACCCCACCTTGGAGTGGCCTTTTTTATGGGCGCAGCGATAGAAAGTCCTGCTACCGGAGCGCTCAAAAGTGTTGCTGCTGCAAATACGCATCAAAACTCAGCGTATCAGCGGCTTCAATCTCAGCTTGTTTACGCTGCGAATGTTCACGCTCTTGCACAAACTCCGCTTCGCTCACCATTTCGGTTGGCTCGGATGCTAATTGACGATGATAACGACTCGCCAGCCCCAGACCTAAACCGCTCATGCCTTGCTGCAGCATGTCATCCAACACCCGCGCCGACAAGGTCAATGATGGATCGGCAAATGCCGGTTCGAGCTTATCGCACAGCGCCTGATAAGTATTGCCCTGCTCCGCATCCAGTACGCTGGCCACTTTACGCAAGTCGGCAAACAGTTTCTGGCCCACTTCCGACAGCGGCTCACGGCTAGTCTCACACCCGATCCCGATGGTCTGCCCTGGCTTACGTCCTTCGAGGATCACGCGGTTCCAGTTTTTACGACAACACAGCAACTCGCCTTCACTCATCTCTGGCGCCTCGGCCAGCGCACACCAGATCAAGAACAGATCCAAGAAGCGCACTTGCTCGGCATCAATCCCAATCGGTGAGTAAGGGTTGTTATCTAGCGCGCGCACTTCAATGTATTGAATGCCACCACGCAGCAGCGCATCCGACGGCGACTCACCCGGTAAGGTGACGCGCTTAGGCCGAATCGGCGCATAGAACTCATTTTCAATCTGCAGCACATTGCTGTTGAGCTGACGATACTGGCCATCTACCTTCACGCCCAGTTCGGCATACTGCTTGGAAGGCTGATGAATGGCCTTTTTCAGCGCATCCACATAAGTGTGCAGATGATTGAAGGTAATGCCTAATTTACTCTGCTCTTTATTGGTGTAACCCAAATCACTCATGCGCAGCGAGGTCGCATACGGCAAGTACATCAACCCTTTGCCGTTAGACTCAAACGGCAGTACATCTTCACGACCGGCGATAAACGAACGGCACAGTGCAGGTGAAGCACCAAACAGATACGGGATCACCCAACCAAAACGATAATAATTACGGATCAGGCGGAAATAACCATCCGAGACACTTTCCTGATAGGTGGCCGGATCTTGGCCAGCAAACCGCAATTGCCAGAACGTATCCGGCAACGAAAAGTTATAGTGCACACCGGAGATCACCTGCATCAAGGCACCATAACGGTTTTTCAGCCCTTCACGATACAGCGTTTTAAACTTACCGATGTTAGAGCTGCCGTACTGCGCCAAAACGATATCGTCTTCATTGCCAATAAAGCACGGCATGCTCAACGGCCAAAACAGCTCGTTCTCCACCTGACGGGCAGTATAACGGTGAATATCACGTAAAAATGTCAGCAGACGGTCTACATCTCGCTCCACTGGGGTGATGAATTCCAGCAGACTTTCGGCAAAATCCGTGGTGATCCAGCTATGGGTCAGCGCAGAGCCTAACGCCGAGGCGTGTGGCGTGGCCGCCAAATGGCCATCTGGCGTAATACGCAGGGTTTCGCGCTCAATACCGCGCCCCAAACCTTTAACACTGTGCGGATTAGCCGCCAGCCATGATAATGCAGCTGATACGTCAGGAATCAAAATAGACCTTCCTTTACCTGAACTCGTAATCTGTTAAGGATACTGGTTAAATAGGTAAATTTCTACGTTATAACAATCGGTTACTCTTTATCCTATCCGAATAAAATACCGCTCGCCCCGTTGAAAATAAGTATGATTACCAGATAACGCAGTGTTTTTCCTAACAAAATAAACAGTGTGGATGACGCCCACGGCAAACGAAACCAGCCGGCGAGCAAACATAAAATATCGCCGATCAACGGCAACCAACTAAACCACAATGACCACACGCCATAACGCTCAATCCAGCGCGTAGCGGTATCTAATCCACGTTGCGGTTTTAAGATCGCCAGACCTCGCCCCATCCACACGCTGCACAGGCTACCCAGCGTATTACCCACGACGGCGGCGGCTAACAATTGCCACTGCGGCCACTGCGCTTGGCGCAGCAACCAGACCAACACCACTTCCGAATTACCCGGTAAAATAGTGGCGCTGAGGAAACTGCTGGCCAGCAGCCCCCACAGGCCATAGCTTTCCCATGCCGCGCTGAGCATCAGTACAGGGTTCGCACGTCAACCACATCCATACCGGCGCGCCGCGCCGCTTGCAGACCAAACTCTGCATCTTCAAAAACCACGCAATGCTGTGGCGCGATGCCTAATTTCTCGGCGCACAGTAAAAAGGTATCTGGCGCCGGTTTATGCGCCTGCACATCATTAGCGCCCACTAACACGGAAAAATAATCGCGCAGTCCCATATGACGGAGCAACGCTTCGGCGACCGCCGTTTCACTGCCGGTCCCCACCGCCATCGGACGGCGCCCATGGTACGCTTTCACCACATCCTCAATCAGGGGTAACGGACGGCACAAATCAAACAGCAGCAACTCCACCGCATCGGCTTTTTGCTTAGCGATCAGCCGCGGATCCAGATCAGCGCCGTGACGGGTTAAGATCGAGCTGGCGATCTGCCACGTTGGCGCGCCGCTTTGCGAGGCCATAAACTCCGGCTCATACGGCAAACCGTAACGACCCAACACCTCTTCCCATGCCTGGCGGTGTGCTGGCAAAGATTCAATGATGGTGCCGTCCATATCAAAAATCAGGCCTTGGTAGCGGTCGTACATGGTTCCTCCAATGAAAAAATCAATTTGCCACAGGTGCGACCTCGTTCAAGCTCGCGGTGCGCCTCGGCACCGTCCTGCAGCGGATATTCCTTGCTAAGCATGATGTGCAGCTCGCCTTGCGCGATGAGCGCCAGCAATGCCTGTAAATCGTGCACATTAGGCTGCGCCAATAAGCCAACCGCCGTTGAAATGCCACGCTTTGCGGCCGCTTGGCAGACTCGCTCAGCGTTGATGGTCGGTAGTGTCAGAACGCGACCGGAGGGTTTCACCCATGCCAAAGCGCGGATGCCGGCATCGCCGCCCACCAAATCGAACAGGACATCCACCTGCCGCGGCAAAATATCATCAGCAGTAGGCAACGGTTGCTGATAATCAATGATCTCGTGCGCCCCTAACTGCTGGGCTAACGCGCTTTTTAGTGCCGAACACAGCGCAACGACTTGCGCTCCGCAGCGGCGTAACAGCTGCACCAACAAATGACCAACCCCACCGACAGGCGCCGATACCAGCACCCGCTCTCCGGGCTGTACCGCCATTTTGCGCACCATCTGCCAAGCAGTGATCCCAGCCACCGGTAAGGCTCCGGCTTGCGCCAAACTGACGTTATCTGGAACCCGCGCCAGCAATGTATCCGGCACCGCCAAATAACGGCTATACCCGCCGCCACCTTGCACATAACCGGCCACCCGATCGCCGCACTGCCATGCACTATCGCTGCTCGCGTGCACAACGGTTCCCGCCACATCAAAACCGGGTACCCAAGGCAAATCATCTTTGTGCGCCTGTGCCGCCCAGCCTAAACCTGCGCGAGTTTTGGCATCAATCGGGTTAATTCCCGCCGCAGCCACTTGCACCACCACCTGCTGGGCACCGGCCTGCGGCATCGGCAAGGTTTGCACCTGCAAGACCTCTGGCGCGCCAAAGGCGGTGATCGCCAGCCCAATATTCTCGCCGCACGTAAATTCTGCAGCCTGTTGTGATGATGCCATCTGTCACTCCTTCGCTGAATATCTGCTGATCCATTGCCCAATTGCGGCCATTGTATGGGGGTAGGTCTGCCTGAGCCGCGCCTTACCACCAGAGTCAATAGGCTTTCACGCCATACAACGCAGGCAGTAGGGGTAAAAACGCAGTTACTCTAGCCTAATCCCTGGTTAGATGCAGCTTTCACGCAACAAAACTGCCACTGCGGTTTAGCCTAAAATCGGTTAATCGCGAACGTAACAAGACAAAGAAAATAAGCGTAGGTAGGAAAATAAGATGGATTCAGAAGGAAAGAGTGAACGAACGTAGCCAACAACGCTGCAGCTTCAAGTCGGAAGAGTATAAACGCAAAAAGCCCCGTCAATGACGGGGCTTTCTACTTTAGATGGTGCATCCGAGAGGATTCGAACCTCTGACCGCTCGGTTCGTAGCCGAGTACTCTATCCAGCTGAGCTACGG